>SYAL01000057.1 GCA_005787585.1 Bacteroidota bacterium | reverse complement strand
TATCGCTCCAACCATGCTCATCATCACCAATTAATTTTCGACTTGGATCGGCGCTTAATGTTGTTTTTCCTGTTCCAGATAATCCGAAAAAAATAGCAGTATCTCCATCTTTTCCAATGTTAGCAGAGCAATGCATACTTAATACTTTTTTATCGTGAGGTAAAATATAATTTAAAACCGAAAAAATAGATTTTTTTATTTCACCAGTATATGCTGTGCCACCGATCAAGATCGTTTTTTTTGTGAAATTGATTATCGCAAAATTATGCTGCCGTGTTCCATCAATTTTAGAATCAGCTCTAAAACCTGGTGCATTAATAATTATCCAATCATGTTTAAATGTTTTAATCTCATTAGGTGTTGGGCGCAAAAATAAGTTGTACGAAAATAAATTACTCCAGGGGTATTCATTAATAACACGGATATTTAAACGATAAGTGGGATCGGCACAAACATAAGAATCTCGGACCCAAATTTCTTTATCACCCAAATAAGCCAACATGCGATTTTGTAAAGTATCAAATTTATCTGATTCAAAACGATTGTTCACATCGCCCCACCAAACACTATCTTTTGTATTTTCATCGTATACTACAAATTTATCTTTTGGCGATCTGCCAGTAAACTCACCTGTATTAATTGCCAAAGCACCTAAATCGGTTAAGATTCCTTCACCTCGTAAAATAGTTTCTTCTACTAATTTACTCGGATGAAGATTCCAATATGCCATTTCAACATTTGAAAAACCTAGTTCAGCGAGTGAAGTACTTTCTGATTTAATTCCAATTTCGTTCATTATAAAAAAATAAAACTAAATATCTCTACAAAAATACAAAATAAAATACTCTAACTTCAATCGTTTTTTACACAATTTAAAAAAATAATTTAATTTTTATTGTATTGATAATGAAACTAATGCGCCTTCTTTAGCAATTTTTTTCAACTGATTAATGATGTTTTTTCTTTTACTTCCTTTTAATTCGTTTAATAATAAACAAATTCTGGTTTCACCCTCTCTTCCAATATTTTTTGAAGTAGTAGTTAACTTATTTGTTTGAATTACATTCATAACCCTGTCAAATGCTTTACCATCAATGCCAGCACCATAACTTCCAAAATTAATTTCAAGACCACAAGATAAATCTGTAACCCCTTTGTAAACTGTTTTAACTTTAGTAGGTTGAGGGCCTTGATTGATAATTTCTTGGGCCTCAGAAGACACTATATAAAAAAATAAAATACTACTCAAAAATACAAATCTTTTTTTCATGCTAAATGTATACTGATTTATTTAAATTTAATTAAAAAAACATATATTGAAGTAAATATCTTAAAATAAATTAATGGAACAAAATCACTCAATCTAAATTAATTTATTTTTTAGCCCAACAAAAGCAAAACAAAGCCAGCCAGCAACAAAAAATAAACCTCCTATTGGAGTAATAGGCCCTAAAAATTTTAACCAATCTGCATTAAATAAATTACGGGTACATAAAAAATATAAAGAACCACTGAACAAAATAATTCCCCACAAAAACAAAAAATAAGCCCATTTAAATAACTTACTTTGAACTTTAGTTTGAATTATTATTATTAAAATCATTGCCAAAGTATGATACATTTGATATTTCACTGCAGTATCAAATCCGTTTAACTGGTCGATTGTAATTAAACCAGATGATAATTTATTTTTTAAAGCATGGGCACCCAAAGCTCCGAGAGAAACACAAGTAGCACCTGAAATACCAATAAAAATAAATTTTTTTAAAAAAAACATTTAAATATATTTTAATTAATTTTTATTCTTTATTTCTTCTAAAATTTGTTTATCAGATTTTCCAATAAAAGTTATAGCTCCTTTTGCACTTAGAGCCCAATCAGATTTTGGAAATTCGGTAATTATTTTTTCATACAAACGCTTGGCTTCTGCTTCGTTATTTAAATAAGTTGGTTCGTCAAACAATTGAGCTAATAAAAATAAGGCACATGACTTGTCTTTAAAATTAGGATAGTCTTCTATACATCTATCTAAAACAATTTTCGCCTGAGGTATATTTTTAATTGCAATAGAAACTTGAGCAGTTTTTATTAAATAAATAGGAGCTAAACTATCATCTTTACAAAAATTAGAAAAATTAATAAAAGTATAAATAGCTGTTTTTGCAGAATTATTATTTATATCATTTTGATGCAAAAGTATACTGTCTATTTTTCTCGCTTCATTGTAAAGGACAGAACAACTCTGATAATTTATATTTTTTTGTGCTAAATTTATATCAGAAGTGTCTGGTGTTTTAAATTCGTTAGATTTGATATTAGAGAAACTACAAGCGTTAAGAAATAGAATAATTACTATAATTTTTAATAATAATTTAAAATTTATTGTAAAAAAAAATATTTTTAAATAAATCATTTATTTTTTTTGCTTAAATACCCTTGTTTTATAATCTACAACAAATTTACCTATAGAAATATCTTTTAACTTCCCAGAGATTAATTTACGTTTAAAAGGACTAATTTTGTCTGTAAACAAATTACCTTCGATGTGATCATATTCATGTTGAATTACACGGGCTATTAAACCATTATATTTTTCAACTTTTTTTTCAAATTTTTCATTATAATATTCTATTTCAATATCTGAAAATCGAGTAACATCCTCTCTAATTTTGGGAATACTTAAGCAGCCCTCATTAAATTTCCATTCTTTACCAGCTTGAGTTAAAATACGAGCGTTTATAAAAACCTTTTTAAATACTTCTAGATTTTTTCTTTCTTCAGTTGAAAATTCATCATCGGCATCATCATCACTTTCTGAAAATGGCTTAGTATCTACAATAAATAAACGAATTGCTTTTCCTATTTGATGAGCTGCCAAGCCAACACCTTTGGCTTTATACATGGTTTCAAACATATTATTGATTAATAAATCAAGACCTTCGAAATTTTTTTCAATATCGCATCCTACTTTTCGTAAAAGAGGGTCGCCATAAACTAATATTGGTAATTCCATTTTATTAATTAGGTTTTATTGAGTTATTACTATCAATTAATTTAATTTTTAGAAAAAAATTCTACTAAATTATCTGCTATAATTAGGAGCTTCTCGGGTAACGACCACGTCGTGTGGATGACTTTCTTTAATACCTGAAGCTGTGATTCTTATAAATTTAGCTTGTTGAAGTGCTTTAATGTCTTTAGAACCAGTATATCCCATACCTGCACGAATACCACCAATAACTTGGTATACAATTTCAGACATATTACCCTTATAAGGAACTCTTCCGCTAATTCCTTCAGGAACTAATTTTTTAATATCATCTTCGGCATCTTGAAAGTATCGATCTTTGCTTCCTTGTTGCATTGCTTCAATAGAACCCATTCCACGATAAGATTTAAATTTACGACCTTCAAAAATAATAGTTTCTCCAGGACTTTCTTCTGTTCCAGCAAACATACCACCCATCATTACTGTTCCAGCACCTGCTGCTAAAGCTTTTACTAAATCTCCTGTAAAACGAATACCACCATCAGCAATGAGAGGAATTCCTGTACCTTTCAAAGCAATAGCTACATCTAATATCGCCGATAGCTGAGGAACTCCAACACCTGCAATAACTCTTGTTGTACAAATGGAACCAGGTCCTATACCAACTTTTACAGCATCTGCACCGGCCTTAACTAAATCTAATGCTGCTTTACCTGTAGCAATATTTCCTACTACCACTTGTATATTTTTATATTTCTTTTTTACTAGTTTTAGTTTTTCAATAACTCCTTTACTATGACCATGAGCTGTATCAATAATTATAGCGTCGACACCAGCCTCTACAAGTGCATCAACTCTTTTTAATGTATCAACAGTAACTCCAACTGCTGCAGCTACTCTTAATCTTCCTCTTTCATCCTTACAAGCATTTGGCCTTACCTTAATCTTAATCATATCCTTATAAGTAATTAGGCCAACTAATTTATTAGTTTTATCTATAATTGGAAGTTTTTCAATTTTATGTGCTTGTAGTATTTCTTCAGCTTTTTTTAATGAAATTCCATAAGGAGCGGTTACTAAATTTTGATAAGGAGTCATTACTTGTATTACGGGCTTTTTTAAATCTCTTTCGAAACGTAAATCTCTACTCGTAACTATTCCAATTAGTTTATTTTGTATATCAACAATTGGAATTCCTCCAATTTTATTATCAGACATTAATTTAACGGCTTCTCCAACTGAAGCATAACTTGATATAGTAACTGGATCAAGTATCATACCGCTTTCGCTCCGCTTAACTTTACGAACTTGATCTGCTTGCTCATCAATAGACATATTTTTATGTAAAACGCCTATTCCACCTTCTTGAGCAATAGCAATAGCTAATTGATATTCAGTAACGGTATCCATTGCAGCAGAAATAATTGGTGTATTTAATCGAATATTTTTTGTAAATTGAGAAGAAATATTTACTTCACGAGGAAGTATTTCGGAATATGCTGGAACCAATAACACGTCATCAAAAGTAAGTCCTTCTGAAGCAAACTTATTAAATAAATTATTGGAAGCCATTTGAAGCGAATTTTCTGTAAAATTCATACAAATATACAAATTTTATTTTGAAATTTGAAAAATGCAATCAATTATATAAATAAAAATGGAGATTGATATTAAAAGAATTAATCGTGATGATTAAAAGAAAAGTAATTTTTTTTATTTCTTTTTTATTAAATTTAAATAGTTAAAAAAACTCATAAGTAATCAACTATAAATTAAATTAGTTGTAAAATTTAGATAATTATGTTAAACAAATAATTTTAGTAAAAAAATGATTGAAGAAGTAATTCTTGTAGATGAATTTGATAATTCTATTGGTGCGATGGAAAAGTTAGAAGCACATCAAAAAGGAGCGTTGCACAGGGCATTCTCAATTTTTGTATTTAATAAACAAGGGGAGTTATTAATTCAGCGAAGAGCATTAAATAAATATCATAGTGCAGGATTGTGGTCAAATACTTGTTGTTCTCATCCCAGACCAAATGAAAAAACTTTAGACGCGGCAAAACGACGTTTAAAAGAAGAAATGGGCATTGAGACTGAGTTAATATATAAATCTCATTTTATCTACAAAGCTAAATTTGAAAATAATTTAACTGAGTTTGAATACGATCATATATTTACAGGCATTTACAGTAAATTACCAGAAATAAATCCTGAGGAGGCTGATGATTTTGATTGGATTAGTATTACTGATTTAAAAGAAAAAATAAAAATTAATCCTGAAATATTTACAGTTTGGTTTAAAATTGCAATTGAAAAATTATCTTAATTATTGAATTTTTATTAATATCTCTATCGTTTTCAAAAGCATTTCTTCTGTAAAATCTAAATGAGTAACCATTCGAATAGTTTGTTTTCCAAAAGAAGATATTTTAATCTGTTCGTCTAATAATTTTTTTTCAAAATCCAATCCTGATATTTTATCTTTTTTAAGATTAAAGATGATTATATTTGTATAAACAGGCAAAACAGAATCAACATAAGGCATAGTTAATAATATTTTCTCAAGTGCTTTTGCGCGAAGATGATCTTCTTTTAATCTTTTTATATTATTTTTTAGTGCATATAAACCAGCAGCAGCTAAAATTCCTGATTGGCGCATACCACCACCAAAAACCTTTCTAATACGTCGAGCTTTTTTGATAAATTCTTTTTCACCAACTAGCAAAGAACCTACTGGAGCACCCAGGCCTTTAGATAAACAAACCGAAATAGAGTCGAAATATTGACCAATTTGTTTAGGCGAATCATTTGATTCTATTAAAGCATTAAAAATTCTTGCGCCATCTAAATGTAATTTTAAACCTTGTGCTTGGCATAAATCATATATTGGTTTTATTTGATGACACGAATAATAACTACCTCCTGCCCTATTTATAGTGTTTTCTAAACATACCAAAGACGTGTTTGTCAGCCAATCAAAGTTGCCATTAATACAAGGCTCAATTAGTTCAGCAGATAAGCGCCCTTCATTACCAGTAATTAATTTGGCCTGAACACCTGAATTAAATGAAATGCCTCCGCCTTCATAATTATAAATATGAGAATTTACATCGCAGAGAAGTTCATCGCCAGCTTGAGTATGCACTTTAATAGCAATTTGATTTGTCATGGTTCCGCTCGAACAAAATAAAGCAGCTTCTTTTCCAAATAAATCAGCAACGAACTTTTCTAATTCATTTGTTGTTGGATCTTCGTTAAATACATCATCACCCAATTCAGCATTCATCATTGCTAAAAACATTTCTTTACTCGGCTTGGTAACTGTATCGCTTCTCAAATCAATTATTTGCATAATAGTTTATTGAATTTATATAATTTCAAAATATTAAATAATAAATAATTAAAAATTCCAAAGTTTTAGTAGTTTTTCTTTAAACCTTTCTTTAGGTAAAAAGTTATTTTCTAAATCCACATTCATAGGCACAGGGGTATCTAAACTTCCTTCTCGCATAACAGGCGCATCCAAAAAATCGAAACAATGTTCGGTAATTAAAGAAGCTATTTCACCTGCAATTCCTCCAGTAAGTGTATCTTCGTGCATTACTATTGCCTTTCCTGTTTTTCTTACAGATGCGTAAATAGTTTCAGTATCCAAAGGTGCTAAAGTTCTCAAATCAATCAAATCGGCGTTAATTTCTGAATGAAAACTAAGTGCTTCAATAGCCCAATGAACACCTAAACCATAGGTTACAATAGTTAAATCATTTCCTTCTTTTACCAAACGAGCTTGACCAAATGGAATAGTAAAATAATCTTCACTCACATCTTCAGTAATACTTCGATAAAGTGCTTTATGTTCAAAATACATTACTGGATTAGGATCTTCAAATGCAGCAAGTAATAATCCTTTTGCATCGCTCGGAAAAGCAGGATAAGCAATTTTTAAACCAGGTGTTTTAAAAAACCAAGCTTCATTACTTTGGCTGTGAAAAGGCCCTGCTGAAACAGCTGCGCCTGTTGGCATTCTTACAACCACATCGGCATTTTGACCCCAACGGTAGTGACTTTTTGCTAAATTATTTATTATCTGAGTCATTCCCTCGCTTACAAAGTCGGCAAATTGCATTTCTACCATTGCTTTGTGAGCATTAATTGAAAGCCCAAAAGCCGCACCGAGAATAGCACTTTCACATAATGGGGTATTTCTTACACGATCTTTACCAAAAGCTTCAACAAAACCCTCGGTAATTTTAAAAACGCCTCCATAATCGGCAATATCTTGACCCATTAAGATAAGATTAGAATGTTTTTGCATAGCTAATTTTAAGGCCTGACTTATGGCATCGATTAAACGCATGTTTTTTGTATTTGCGTTTAACGATAAAGTGTTTTCAATAATTACTGGCTTAAATAATTCTGATAATTCTTTTGTGGTATCTGGGCTTGGATTTTTTTCAGCAAAAGATATTTCTAGTCCCAGATCTATCTCATTTTTAATATCAAGGCGAGATTGTTCAATTAATTCATTTGTTAAAACACCTTCATTTATTAAAAAATTTTCAAATGTTTGAACAGGATCTTTTCTACCCCAAATATCAAATAATTCTTTTGGAACATATTTAGTTCCACTAGCTTCTTCGTGTCCGCGCATTCTAAAAGTTACACATTCTAAAATAATAGGTCTTGGATTTTCTCTTATGCTTTCGGCTAAATTTTTAACTGTTTCATAAACTTTTAAAATGTTATTTCCATCAATTGAAATGCCTTCGATACCATAACCAATGCCTTTATCAGCAAAAGATTTACATTTAAATTGTTCGTTACTAGGAGTACTTAAACCATAACCATTATTTTCTATAATAAAAATAACGGGTAAATCCCAAACCGCTGCAGTGTTAATACTTTCGTGAAAATCGCCTTCGCTAGCTCCGCCATCGCCACTAAAAACAACAGTTACTTTTTTTTCTTTTTTTAATTTGCTTGCAAGAGCAATGCCATCAGCAACACCTAATTGAGGACCAAGATGAGAAATCATACCTACAATTTTATACTCTTGAGATCCAAAATGAAACGAACGATCTCTACCTTGAGTAAAGCCACCAGGCTTACCTTGAAATTGAGAAAATAATCGATTTAAAGGTATTTTACGAGAAGTAAATACACCTAAATTTCTATGCATTGGCAAAATATATTCATCAGAATCTAAAGCGCTTGCTACGCCAACAGAAATAGCCTCCTGCCCTATTCCACTGAACCATTTAGCTATTTTACCTTGACGTAAAAGTAACAGCATTTTTTCCTCAATCATACGAGGTTTTAAAATATTGATGTATAAATGTAATAGAGAGCTGTCTTTATATTTTTTTCTTTCGAATTTTATTGGTGTTTCAGCAGTAATCATAAGAGATATTTAATATAAATTGATAATAAAAATCTTTATAATTAATATTTTTTGTGGCATCAAATTTAAATTTAATTTAACTTTTTTTTTAAAGGTAAGGGATTATTATTTAAATAAAAAGGAGTATTGAAAAGGACGCGACTCATTTTTGAACTCTAATAAATAATGTTTGTGTTTTTAATTTCCTGATCTTGGATGAGCTTGATTATAGGATTTTTTTAATTTTTCGATGGAATTATGAGTATAAATTTGAGTTGCAGACAAATTAGCGTGCCCTAACAATTCTTTTACAGCATTAATATCAGCACCACGATTTAATAAATGAGTTGCGAAAGTGTGACGCAATATATGTGGGCTTTTTTTCTTATTTGTAGTTACAGCGTCTAATATCTGACTAACCACTTTAGTTAAAGCCTGAGGCGATAATTGAATGTTTTTTATATTTACAAATAAAAAGGGATTATTTAAATTATTTGCTTGTTTTATAATTAAATATTCTTGAATACTTCGTTTAAGTAAAATACTAAATGGAATTATTCGTTCCTTATTACGTTTGCCTAAAACTTTTAATTGCAAACTAATTAAATCGAGATCTGTTTCTTTTAAATTAATTAATTCAGCCCTTCTCAAGCCAGTCTGATAAAGAATATCTATAAGTAATCTATTTCTTATCCCTTCAAATCCAGGATCAAATTTAAATTGATTAAAAATTTTTTCAATTTGAGGCTCGTCGATAAAAATAGGTAATCGTTTAGTCATTTTCGGACCTTGAATTTTTTGCATTGGGTTATTCAAAATCAAATTATTTTTAAGTGCATACTTAAAAAAAGATTTTAAACAACTAATTTTTCTATTTACACTTACTGTTGATTTTTTTTTATCGATTAAAGAGGCGATAAAAGATCTAACATGTTGATAAGATATTTCATCTAAAAGTGAAACATAAACTTCTTGATTTAAAAAATTGAAGAATTGTTTTAAATCTATGGCGTAATTTTTAGTCGTTAGTGGGCTAAATCTTTTTTGAAGATTTAAGTACGACAAAAATTCATCTACAACTTTATCATTCGACATAAAAAAACCTAACCGAAATTATACATTTCAAATTAGGATTACAATAAATTTGTAGTAAAAAAAATAAATTATTAATTAGTCGTTAAGACCTAAAATTAACTTTTGCTTGTAAACTGCTTTAATAACTTGTTCACGACGAACAATTGAGGGTTTTGTGAACTTTGAGCGTTCACGTAATTGTTTAACTACACCAGTTTTTTCAAACTTTTTTTTATACTTTTTTAAAGCTTTTTCAATATTGTCGCCTTCTTTAATCTGAACTATTAGCATTTGTAATTATTAATTTAAATTTAGAAAAGCAAATGTACAAATTAAATTGTACAAAAAGAAAAAAAATTCAATATTTTTAGTGTTTTATTACTATACAAAACTCTAACTTTACCTAATAATATACAAATTATGCGAAAAGATAGCTTTAAAATACTTAAAAAAGTAATAAACAATAGTCAAACCGTTAGCATTGTTACTCATTGGAGCCCAGATGGAGACGCTATTGGTAGTAGTTTAGCTTTAAATCAATTTTTAAAATATTTAAATAAAAATGTAAAAGTAATAGTTCCTAATGCCTTTCCAGATTTTTTAGAATGGATGCCTGGAAGTAAGCAAATTCTTAATTTTCAAGAAGAGGAAAAAAAATGTGAAAATTGGATAAATAAGAGCGATTTAATTTTTACTTTAGACTTTAATTCATACAAACGAATTGAAAAACTTGGCGATGTTTTAATAAAAACACCAGTACCAAAAATCATGATAGATCATCATCAACAACCTGATGATTATGCGAAATATTATTATCACGATATAAATGCATGCAGTACTTGCGAACTTATTTTTGAATTAATATGTGGTTTAGGGAAAAAAAAAGTAATTGATAAAAAGATAGCTGCTTGCATTTACACTGGCTTAATGTCAGACACAGGTTCATTTAGATATCCAAGTGTTAGCTCAGATACACACGCCATTATTGCTGAACTTTTAAAAACAGGTATTGTTCCTAGCGAAATTCACGCATCTGTTTATGATAATTACAGTATTGATAGATTAAAATTATTGGGTTATGCTTTAAGCGAAAAAATGAAAATCATTGATGGTTATCCAGTGGCTTACTTTTGTCTATCTAACAAAGAATTAAAACAGTTTCATTTTCAAAAAGGAGATACAGAAGGGCTAGTTAATTATCCTTTTGCTGTAAAAGGAATTAAAGTGTGTGCCTTATTTAACGAATCAGAAGATTACGTAAAGATTTCTTTTAGAAGTAAAGATAAAATAGATGTGAATGCCTTTGCAAGAAAATATTTTAATGGCGGAGGACACATTAATGCTGCTGGTGGAAAAAGTGATTTATCTTTAAACGAAACAGAAATAAATTTTATTAAACACGTAAAAACTTTATTTTAATTAAATAAAATGTTAAAATTTTTTATAAAACTAAAATTAAATTCAATTATAGAAAAGAATTCTACGAAAAAAATAAAACGATTTTTATCATGGAACGACATAAGTTCTATGGCCATTATTATTCAATTTGATGAAAAATTAAACAAAAATAATTTAGATAAATTTATAGAAAAAACTGGGAAATATGTAGAGATTTTTTATATAGAAACAAATAATAAACAAGCTACTTTTGGAGACTGGAATTGCTTTACTAAAAAAGATTTAACATTTTTAAAATTACCAAAATCAGAAACTATATTATCATTAAAAACAAAACAATTTGATATTGTGATTAATACCTGTAATGATAATTTATTTGCTACTGCCTTAAATAATTATTTAACTTCACCTTTCAAATGTGGGCCAAGTGATACTTATAAAGATACTGACTTAATTATTTATAAAAAAGAATCTCTCGATTTACCGCTATACTTAAATGATATTAGTGCCTATTTAAAAATGATAAAAAACTAATTTTATAAATAATTTAAAATTAAAAACATCCATGAATATAGAATTTAATAAAAATGAGGATTCGATGCGATTGCTAATTTCGCAAATGGAAAAACGCCTTGAAAAAATATATTTAGGTGGTGGAAAAGAAAAAATAGATAAGCAACACGAACAAGGCAAAATGTTGGCAAGAGAGCGAATAGATTTTTTATTAGACAAAAATACTTCTAAAATAGAAATTGGAGCATTTGCGGGTTACGAAATGTATGATGAACACGGAGGCTGTCCGGGAGCTGGTGTTGTAATTGTAATTGGATACGTAAGTGGCAAACAATGTATTGTGGTTGCAAACGATCCAACAGTTAAAGCAGGAGCATGGTTTCCTATAACTGGAAAAAAGAATTTAAGAGCACAAGAAATTGCAATGGAAAATCGTTTACCGATTATTTACTTGGTTGATAGTGCAGGCGTATATTTACCTTTGCAAGATGAGATTTTTCCTGATAAAGATCATTTTGGTAGAATATTTCGGAATAATGCAGTTATGAGTAGTATGGGTATTTTACAAATTGCAGCGGTGATGGGCAGTTGTGTCGCTGGTGGTGCTTATTTGCCAATTATGAGTGATGAAGCTATGATTGTAGACAAAACAGGATCTATCTTTTTAGCCGGTAGTTATTTGGTAAAAGCTGCTATTGGAGAAGAAATTGATAACGAAACATTGGGAGGAGCAACAACGCACTGCGAAATAAGTGGTGTAACAGATTATAAATGTAAAGATGATAAAGATTGTTTAAGCCGAATAAAAAATATTATGAGTAAGATAGGCGACTGTAATAAAGCAGGATTTAATCGCCAAAAAGCTATTTTCCCAAAAAAAGATGAAAAAGAAATATATGGCATAATTCCCGACTCGCGAGATAAACAATACAATATGTATGAAATTATTGAACGATTAATTGATAATAGCGAACATGATGAATATAAAGCCGAATATGGCAAAAGTATTATTTGTACCTATGCGAGAATTGATGGTTGGGCTGTTGGAATTGTTGCTAATCAGAGAATGATTGTAAAAGCAAAAAAAACAGGAAATGGTTCTGAGATGCAAATTGGAGGAGTTATTTATAGCGATAGTGCCGATAAAGCAGCTCGTTTTATTATGAATTGTAATCAGAAAAAAATTCCATTAGTTTTTTTACAAGACGCAACAGGATTTATGGTTGGTTCAAGAAGTGAACAAGGAGGTATTATTAAAGATGGTGCAAAATTAGTTAACGCAATGGCCAATAGTGTAGTACCAAAATTTACAATTATAATCGGTAATAGTTTTGGGGCTGCAAATTATGCAATGTGCGGAAAAGCATACGACCCTAAATTAATTGTTGGCTGGCCAACTTCTAAAGTTGCTGTTATGGGTGGTGCACAAGCAGCTAAAGTATTGGTTCAGATTGAAGTGGCAAGCTTAAAAGCCAAGGGTGAAAAAATAACTCCAGAAAGAGAAACTGAACTATATAATAAAATTAAAGAAAAATACGATATTCAAACAACGCCATACTATGCGGCATCTCGCTTATGGATCGATGCCATTATAGATCCATTGGAAACACGAAAAATTATTAGTATGGGTATTGAAATGGCAAACCACTCACCTATTACAAAACCTTTTAATTTAGGAGTTTTACAAACCTGATTTATAAAATAAAACTAGGAAAGATTTAAATTAATAAACTATAAAAGATTTATCTGTCTTAGCATTTTCTAATAACAAATGTTTATATTCATTTATTAAAAGCATTTTTCTATTATTTATTATAAATTTTTTAATGTTTTGTTTTTCAAAATTTAGAGGTGATATGCCGTTTTTAATTTTAATATCTTTTATTTTAATATAAAAATAATAATAATCATCAGTAAACTCAATAACTTGACCGGAATTAAAAGTAATATCAGAATGTGTTTTTAGTTTTGGGATTTCTTTTTTAATATCATCAATATACAACCACGTGCTATCGTTTAAATAAAAATTTTCAGCATTTTGAATACATAATTTATTAAGTTTTTCCTTGTCATTTAATTTATTTGATTTTAATAATTGTTTCATTTTTTCAAGTCCTTGAAATTTAGCCGGTATTTTTAAATAATCTAACCTAATAATATTAGATTTTAAAATAAAATTATCGCGGTGAGTATTGTAATAATTTTGGATTTCTTTAATTGAAATAATGGTATCTAAATTAGCCTCGATTAATTTTATTTGATATATGTGATTAACTAAACTTTTTTTATACGACTGAACTTGTTTATCTATTTCAATTTCATCGGAATTTAACTTAGAAATTGCTTCTTGATAAAACAAAGCCTCTGTAGCCCAGTTTTCGATAGTTTTAATAGCACTTAGGGCGCTATCATTTTTATTTCCATTTGAAATAAAATTAGTTCTAAAATCATAAGCATTTAGATTTTCATTGCCGGCCTTAGCAATCAATTTAGAAGAGATTTCATCTGTATCAGAATTACCAGAATTACAGGCGTATAAAAAACATACTAGTATTATATAGTAAAAATTATTCAATTAAATTTTTTAATGCTAAAGCTAAGAGAATTTTTATAATCTTGAAATAGATTAGAAATATACTTATAAAAAAAATAGCTGTTAAAAAAACAGCTATTTTAAATTTTTTTATTAATTGATGGTACTCAAAACCTCTTGATTTAACTCAACCTTGTATTTCTCTTTTAAATAATTTAACCATTCAGTATCTAAAAAATTCTGAAAATCTGAAGTTACACTTCCTCTGCATTCGGCTAGTGTTTTAGGTGATTTGCCGAGAATATTATTTATAATCAAAACCATCACTTTTTTTTCTTTTGTATCAGTGAAATTTTTTGGTGCAATTCCTTTAATCCAATTTGCATCAACATTCGTATTTTCTCCTTTTAAATACGTTACATTTTCTGCTGATACGTTAAGCTGTGAAGAAATATTTAAGATTTGAACAATCTCTTTTTCAGACTTACCGTCTTTAAATAACTTACGTAAATCTTTAGCTACCTTTTCGTTTAGGCATTTGTATGTGGTTACTTCTGCTCTCTCTTCCCAGAGATACTTATTTTTATTACTTTCATAAAAAGATTTAAGGCCAGAAGTATCTTTTACAGCTTTGCTCCAAACTTTCTGATCAGTTAAGTCAAATAACAAAATACCGTCACGATATTCTCTATAAAGATTTGCAAATTCAACGTATTTTTTTTCAAGTAAATCATCTTCGAAAGCAATAACATTTTCTTCTACCCAAGTTTTATATATTCCTTTCATAATTTCAATTACATCGGTTGGAGAACGAAAAGTCATTTGAGCTTCTAAAAATTTAGCAAAATTATTTTGGGTATATGATTTACCACCAAGATTAAAAATTTCCTTGTTTCCAAATTTAGCAGCTCGATCGGCTTTCCAAGTTGCTTTTAAATATGAAGAATCCATAATTTTATTGAACTCATCTTTATTTTTAATATTTTCTTTAAAATTATTTTCTTTTTTAACTTTTTCAATTAACGCTACACGTCCCATTTGAGATCGGCTATCTCTATTAATTTTTGATTTAATATCATTTTTAATTTCATTAAAAGGAGGTAATGTTTTTAACTCAATTCGTTTAATAATATGCCAACCATATTGAGATAATATAGGTTCTGAAATTTCATTATCAGCTTTTAATTTAAAAGCAGCATCTTCAAAATCTTTTGGTAAACGCCCTCCTTTAAATGGCTGTAATTGACCCCCACGCTCATTAGACTGCTTATCATCACTGAACTGACGAGCTAAATCTTCGAAATTTTGACCTGCTTTGATTTTAGCATAAATTTCATCTATTTTTGTTTTAGCGTTTAATTTATCTTGATCATTAGCCTCTTTTAAAACTCTACACATAATATGAGCAACAAAAATTTCGCCACGACTTTCACGTTTATCAGATACTTTAAGGATATGGTATCCAAAACGTGTTCTAACGATAGGGCTTATTTCCCCAACTTTTGTATTATATGCTGCTGATTCAAACGGATAAACCATATCTAAAGCTGTGAAATAATTCAGATCACCCTTATTATCTAATACAGATGGGTCATCACTTGTTTTAGGCGCTATACTTTGGAATAAATCAGAAGAATTTATAGCGAATTCGGCTAATTTTTTAATAGCATTTATCTTAACTTTATAAATTGAACTGTCTTTTCCTTTTAATAATTTAGAAATCTCAGTAGTATTTTTTAAAAGCTTATCATAATTTAAAACCTCGGCGGTAGAGGGAAATTTGCCCATCAATGCATTGCGAATTAAATTTATTCTTGTCCAGGCTTCGAGTGTATCTTTTGGAAGAGCTGTTTCATCTTGTCTTATTAAAATATGACTAACACGAACTTCAGATTTCATACGATTGTATGTTTCTAACAATATATTCTCAGTGGTATTTTTATCAGTCAAATATGGTGCTGCCAATTGGCGACGGTAACCTAGTAATTCATTTTTAAAAGAATTAAGAGTATCTAATCCTAAACTTTCTGCTTCAAAAACCTTACTTTTAAATAATGAAAATAATTCGACGTATTCTTTAACTGATTTTGAGCCTGAAGCCGTCTCTTTTGAATTATTTTTTCTATAAACAGCCTCAAACTCAGATTTTTTAACTGGCCTTTTATTGATCCACATTACTACAGGATCCTGAGCAATAATATTATTTAAAATAATAATATTTATAAGTGAAACAACAAAAATTCTACTCTTTTTCATACTTAATTTTTATTTAGTTCTTTTTGGATAATTAATTATTTGATAATTTCAGCAAGTTTTTTTTCTAAATCGGGGCCACGTAAATTTTTAGCAAGAATAATTCCATTTGGATCGATTAAATAGTTTTGTGGGATACCTGTAACACCAAAAGTTTTACCTACTTCATTACCCCAACCTTTTAAATCGCTTACATGAGACCAAGTTAAATTATCTTGATTAATGGCTTGAACCCAAGCTTCTTTATTTGAATCCATTGAAATACCCAGTACTGTAAAACCTTTATTTTTGTATAGATTAAAAGCGTTAACTACATTTGGGTTCTCCATCCTACAAGGTCTACACCAACTAGCCCAAAAATCAATTAATACGAATTTACCTTTGTAATCTGAAAGACTAATTAATCTACCATCGGGTGTTTGTTGCGAAAAATTAACTGCTTTATAACCCACCATTGTTCCTTTTTTATCTTCAACCCGTTTGGTAGCTAATTTAATAAACTTAGTATTTTTTATGCTAACATCTACAAAAGATAAGGCCTCTTCTAAATCACTTATTGGGATATTTGGATTGTTAAAGTCGGTATAAATAATATAACCGCTTACAGCAGATTTAGGATGGTTTTTAATATATGTTTTAATACCCGTCATAAACTGACCATTTAAATTTTGGTATTCATTTTGAATACTTTGTTGTGTTTGAAAGTCACCTTTTTGAGTAGCAATATTATAGTCAGCTTGCATTTTTTGTTGTATTTGAACAAAATTGTTAATCATCATTCTATATTCAACATAATCATTCTGAGTTGAGCCACCTTTGAGAGAAGAGTATAACAAAGAATCTCCGATAAGATTAACTTTAATAGGCTCATCATTAGCAAAAAAAAGATAATTTGGTTGGGCGTTAATATCATTTACTGTTGTAAACCAATAAAGATTGGGCTCAAAACTTTTAAGATTAAACACAAATTTTCCTTTTAATATCTTAACAGAATCGGTGTAATCTTTTTCGTTCCATTTATGATGTAAATAAATATATTTTCCTTTATAATTTCTGATTGTTCCGTCAATTTTGAACGAAAATGTTTTTTCAAAAATTATGGTTTGAGACAATAGTAATTTGTTAAAAAACAACAACAAAATAAAAAAAATAATTTTGTTCATATTTGATTTTTTTGAATTGAAACTATCATTTTGGTATTAAAATAACACATACTTATTTGAGAATAACAAATATACCAAGATTTATCTAAAATGATTAAAATTTAGATATTTTAACAACCAAAAATAACAATTTAAGATTTATTGTTTTCTTGTAAATAATAATGTAAAGCAAAGCTTAAAAGAAAAAAAATATTTATTTAATTCGTTTTGAATTAATATAAAAATTTGGATCAATTATGAATTTTTCACCATTTAATGAAATCATTTTCCATTCCTCACTGGGATATATCCAAATATCATGTTTTGATATTAACCTCAAAGGTAAATTGAAACCAGAAATACAATTAGACCATCGAAATTTTAATTTTTTATTTGAGTAAGAATATTCTAAAATAGGAATTTGTTTTGTTCTTAAATATTGATCAAATATTTTTTGCAAATCATAATTTAAAAAAGTGTTTAAATAATCTTCAATTTGTTTAGTGGAAACCGTTTGATGCCAAAAATTTTGATTTAAGCCTTGAAACATTTTTTTCCATAACTCGTCGTTATTAATGAGTTGTCTGATGGTGTGCAACATATTGGCAGCCTTAAAGTACATATCGCCTGAACCACCTTTATTTACATTATAATCACTTATAATTGGTTGTTTGTTTTCGATACTATTTCTAGTACCAATAACATATTCTGCACCAGCTTTTTTACCATATAAACTTTGCACAAATAAATTTTCTGAATATGTTGTAAATCCCTCATGTATCCAATTATCAGCAACATCTTTTGCTGTAATACTATTTCCAAACCATTCGTGGCCTGATTCATGTACAATAATAAAATCCCAATTAAGACCCCAACCGGTTAAAGACAAATCTTTACCTAAATAACCATTCTTAAATTTATTTCCATAAGCAATGGCACTTTGATGTTCCATGCCTAAAAAAGGAGATTCAACTAATTTATAACCATCTTCATAAAATGGATATTTGCCAAACCAATCTTCAAAACAACGCAACATGGGTTTAACCTGCTTAAATTGATGTTTAGCTTTTTCTAAGTTTCCTTCAAGTACCCAAAAATCTAAATCTAAAATACCTCCTTTACCATTAAAAGTGTCTTTAAAATTTATATACTTACCAATGTAGGAAGTAATATTATAATTATTAATAGGATTTTTTACTTCCCAGTAATATGTTTTGGTTTTATTAGAATTAGTTGTAATAGATTTACATTTACCGTTAGAAACAATAACTAAATTACTAGATGCCGTGAAATGAACCGAAGCGCTATCAACTTCATCGTATTGATGGTCTTTACTGGGGAACCAAACACTAGAGGCCAGACCTTGACATGCAACTGAAATCCATGGATTATTATTTTTATCTTTTGACCAAACAATACCACCATCCCAAGGTGGTAAAATAGCAACATGAGGTTTGCCATGAAAATAAACAAATAAACTTTTTATATTATTTGATATTGAGGTTTTAATTAAATTAATAAAATATGCATTGCCATCGCGTATAAATTTACATTTTCGGGTATCTTGAACTATACTATCTATTATCATGGGTCGCATTAAATCGATTTGCATTAAAGAATAAGATTCAATTGACTTGAATGAAATTAAATTATATCCAAAAACTGAACTGTCTTTTTCATTAAAAGTTACATGCAAATCATAATGAGTTAAATCCCAACATTTACGTGCATCAGAAATACTTCCTATTAAAGTATCAGCATGAGTATATAAATTAGTTTGAGCAGAAATAAAAAAATTAGATACTAGAAAAATATTAACAATAAAAAATTTAATAGGAAGGTACTTCATTTAAATTACACAATATATTAAATTCAATTAATAATAATAAAAAGAAGACAAGACAAAAATATGATTATTAAATTAAGAAATTAAATCTAATAAAATTAATAAATTAGTTATTAGTAAATAATTCTATTAACTTTAAAAATAATTTTAAAATATGCCATTTCGAGTCATTTTTTTTTTCACCTTAGCCATTATTAGTATTATTTCATTCTCTGTTAAAGGACAAGTATTGATTTCTGGCATAATTAAGCAAAAGTCTGGTTTAGCACTAAATGAATCAACAATAAAAGTTTTTAGTCAAGATTCTTTGTACGTTACAGGAACAAAATCAGATTTAGATGGTTATTTTAAATTTATCTTACCTAAAAAAAAAAATATCTTATAATTGTTTCTTTTATAGGATATAAAGATATTTATAAAGTTATCTCTGTAGAAAAAGATAGTATAGATCTGGGTAAAATTATGCTTTTAGAAGATGGTAAAAATCTTTCGGAAATAGAAATAAAAACAATACAAAAAAGGGGTGAACAAAATGGAGATACTACTTTATTTAATGCTGATGCCTATAAAACCCAACCTGATGCAACTGCAGAGGATTTAATAAAAAAAATGCCAGGTTTTACTTCAGATAATAATGGATTAAAAGTAAATGGAGAAACAGTTCAAAAAGTTTTACTTGACGGTAAACGTTTTTTTGGCGATGATCAAAATGCAGCAATAAAAAATATATCTGCAGATATTATTGATAAAGTAGAAATATTTGATAAAATGAGTGATCAATCTCAATTTACTGGATTTAATGATGGAGAGCAACAAAAGACAATCAATTTTGTAACAAAAAAAGGAAAAAATATTGGTGAATTTGGAAAAATTTATTCGGGAATTGGAGCAGACGAAAATAATTTAATTAGATATTCAAACGGAGCAACAATCAATAGTTTTAATGATAAAAGAAGAGTTTCTCTTTTACTACTTTCAAATAACATTAATCAACAAAATTTCAGTATGAATGATATTACTGGAGCCTTGGGGTCAAGTAATCAAAATTCATCAGGTAGACAAGGAGGAAATAGTAGACAGAATAATTTCTCATCTGGAGCAAATAACCTAATGACCAATTCGCAAAATGGAAATACATCAACACAAGCGACAGGTTTAAATTATAGCGAAAAATGGGGTGAAAAAACAGAAGTTACGGGAAGTTATTTTTTTAATTATTCAAATAATAAAAATGCTTCAGATATTTTAAGAAATTATTTCACTGATAATAAATTAGTTTATCAACAAACAAATTCATCTGAAAATCAAAATCTTAATCATCGTATTAATTTTAGAATTGAATCTACAATTGATTCAAATAATAAAATTATAATTAATCCAAACTTTAACTATCAAAACAATATTACTAATACTTATTTACTTGGAAATAACACCATTTTAAATTCATTTTTTTTGAGCAAAACGAAAACAAATTCTGAAATAAAAAATTTAGGTTATGATTTTACAAACTCAATTATATATCAGCATAGATTTAGTAAAAAAGGAAGAACTATTTCGTTAAACATAACTACACAGCAAAATGAAAAATTAAATAATGGTAACTACATTTCAGAAAATAAATATCAAAATGATACTTTAAACTTAAATTTAAATCAGGAATTTAATAATTATAGTTATATAAAAAAAATATCACCAAACATTTCATATACCGAACAATTTTCAGAAAATTCTCAAGTTTTAATAAGTTACAACCCATCCTTGACTAATGCTTCAGCAAATAAAAAAACCTATGACTCAAATTTTGTCACTCAACGATTTTCTGATTTTAATACTGTATTATCAAATAAATATTCTTTAATTTATCAAATTCAAAAAGGGGGAATTAGCTATAAATATCAAAAAAATAAAATTAATTTAAGTTTTGGATCTGATGTCCAGACTTCAAATTTAATTGGAGATCAAACTTTTCCAATAGCATTTAATATTATTAAGAAATTTCAAAATATTTTACAAAATGCTATGCTGAATTACAAAATTACAAAAACTAAAAATTTAAGAATTTATTATAGGTCAAATACAAATATTCCAGATATTACTCAATTACAAAATGTAATTGATATTTCAAATCCTTTACAAATAAGATCCGGAAATTCTGACCTTAAACAAACTTTTGAAAATAACATCAATATTAGATTTGGTGGTTTTAATATAATAACCTCACAAAATATGGGTTTATTTTTAAACGCAGGATATATAGATAATTATATAAGTAATGCCACTTATATTTTAAGGCGTGACACAGTCATTCAAAATTTAAATATATTATCTGGAAGTCAATTAACAAAACCTGTTAATTTAAACGGATTTTATACTGTAAAATCATTTTTTGCATATGGATTCCCATTAAAATATATTAAATGTAACTTAAATTTAAACGGAGGGTTAAATTATAACCACATACCTGCTATGATTAACGATTTGATAAATTACTCCGACAACTATGCCTATAACTCAGGATTTAATATTGGTAGTAGTATGAATACAAATTTAGATTTTTCTATTGGGTATAACAGCAATTATACTGTTGTAAAAAATTCAATTCAAAAAAGTGCAAATAATAACTTCTTAATACAAAATATTTCTTTTAAAATAAATTCGATTTTACTTAAAAGTATTGTTATAAATAGTGATATTAACCAAAATATTATAAATGGATTAAGTCAAAATTTTAATCAAAATTATTTTTTATGGAACATTTATGTTGGTTACAAATTTTTAAAATCTAAAAATTTAGAATTTAAATTTACGGTTTATGATCTTTTAAATCAAAACAGAAGTATAAACAGAATTGTAACAGGATTGTATAGCGAAGATAATAAAACTCAGGTATTAAAACGTTATGTATTAGCTAGCTTAACGTATAACTTTAAAAAAAATAAAAAATAAAAGGGCAAAAAAAATTTGGATCAGATTCTAATCCCTTTTTTCGAAATCAATTTCAAAATTCTAAACCCAACCAAAGTATGGGAAATTAATCTGATTTTAATTTAGTTAATCCCTAAATTATAAAACACAAAACTCCACATATCGGCAAACTCAGCAATTTGTTTGGAAGTTGGCTTTCCTGCTCCATGTCCTGCATTTATATCAATTCGAATAAGTATAGGATTTTGACTTTTATTTTTTTCTTGCAAAGTTGCTGCAAATTTAAAAGAGTGTGCAGGAACAACTCTATCATCATGATCGCCAGTTAAAACTAGAGTTGCAGGATAATTAATAGCTTTTACATTATGCAATGGAGAATATTTATACAAACAATCAAACTCTTTTTGATTGTCACTACAACCGTAGTCAACAGTCCATGCTCTGCCAATGGTAAACAAATGGAAACGGAGCATATCTAAAACTCCAACTGCAGGAATAGCTACTTTACATATCTCGGGCCGTTGTGTCATTACTGCTCCAACTAATAATCCACCATTACTTCTTCCGTGAATGGCAATTTTATTATAGGATGTGTATTTTTTTTCAACTAAAAAATCACACACAGAAATAAAATCGTCAAACACATTTTGTTTTAAACATTTTGTTCCGGCTTTATGCCAATCTTCTCCATATTCTCCACCCCCTCGCAAATTTGGTACCACATAAATTCCTCCAGCTTCCAAAAAAACCGTTCTGTCAATTCTAAATTCTGGCGAAAGTGAAATGTTAAATCCACCGTAACCATACACAAAACATGGAGTTTCGGGTGTCATTTTGAGTTCTTTTTTATGTGTTATAAAAAATGAAAGCTTTACACCACTTTTTCCATCAATAAATAATTGTTCGGTTAAATAATCATCTGAATTAAATTTACAATTTGGTTTAAAAATCAATTTACTTTCCCATGTTTTTAGATCCAAAAAATAGCTTTGTTCTGGAGAAAAATATTGAACAGTGCTGTAAGTTGCAAATTCATCCTTTTTATCTGAATTAAAGGCACTCAATTTGCATAAACCCGGCAATTTAATCTCTCTTTCCATCTTACCATTCAAATCATAGCAAAATAATTTTGATGAAGCATTTTTTAAATAATTAGCAATGATTTTTTTATTACATAAGCGCACCCCTTCCAAAAGATTTTTGTTTTCAGGTAATATGGTTTTCCAATTAGCCTCTTTAGTTGCATTAATTGAGAATGAAACTAATTTATATTTAGCTGCGTTATGGTTAGTTAGCATATAAAAAGTAGAGTCAATATTATCTACAATAGCATATTCGAAATTAAAATTTTCTGAAATTACTATATCTGAACGCTTTGGATGCTTAAGGTCTCTCAAAATTAATTTTTCACCACTAGTACTTTGGCTAGTACTAATAAATAAATAATTTTCATCATCCGTCAAGTAAGCTCCGAAATTATAATCAGCATGCTCTTTATCTTCAAAAACTAAAACATCTTTTTCTTGCTTTGTACCTAACTTATGAAAATAAACTTTATGATATTGATTTTTTTGAGAGAGTTCGCTACCAGATGGTATATCATATCTACTATAAAAGATACCATCGTCTTTCCAACTCATCCCACTAAATTTTATCCACCTTAGTTCATCAGGCAAATCTATTTTGGTAAGTATATTTTTAAAATGAATTTCAACCCAATCACTACCTGCTTTGGATATACCATATGCCAGGGTCTCGCCATTTTTAGAAATAGAAATACCGGTTAAAGAAACGGTTCCATCGTTTGATAATGAATTTGGGTCTAACAATATTTCCCCAGGATCTTCCGAATTTTTTTGAATATATAAAACATTTTGATTTTGCAACCCATTGTTTTTGTAGCAGAAATAAAAATCTCCTTTTTTAAAAGGAGCAGACTGTTTATTATAATTCCACAATTCTGTTAAGCGATTTTTAATCTTATCGCGCGAATTAATTTGTTTTAAATAATTTTCGGTAACTGTATTTTCTTCTTTTACCCATTCACCTGTTCTTGGACTTTTATCATCTTCCAACCAGCGATAAGGATCTTTTACCAAAGTGCCTTGATAATTATCTATTATGTTTTCTTTCGGTGTTAGAGGGTAATTATACTTTATTTGACCTAAGACTATATTTTTTGTAAATAATATAATTGATAATAAAACAAAGGATATATTCATTTTCAAAAATGCCTTGTTAATATATAAAAAAACTAATTGGAAATATAGATGTAATGTTACTTATTTTTGTAAATATAAATGATAAATCGCAGTTTTTCAATAAGTCTTTTTTTAATCGTTAAAGCCATTGTCCTATTTAATTTTTTAATTCTTTTTTCATTCAATTTAATAGCACAGCCGTCCAATTTAAAAACACAAATTTATATTGAAAATTATGCTCAAGAGGCCATTCGACAAATGATCTTATACAAAATTCCTGCCAGTGTTACTCTTGCTCAGGCTATTTATGAAAGCTCAAGTGGAGTTAGCGAATTAGCAAAAAGATCTAATAATCATTTTGGAATTAAATGTCATGTTGGATGGGAAGGGGATACTGTATTAAAATCAGACGATCAGTTGAACGAGTGTTTTAGAAAATATAATACTGTTGAAGAATCTTTTGATGACCACAGCTTGTTTTTAATTAGTCGACCTCGCTATTCTAACTTATTTAAATTAGGAATTAAGGATTATAAGGGATGGTGCCATGGCCTAAAAAAAGCAGGTTATGCTACTTTTTCAAAATATGGTTCAGCATTAATTAGAATAATTGAAGAAAACAAATTAAATAAATTAAACACTTATCAATATCTAAATCAAAAAACTTTTATTCGTACCTCAAGAGAAATTCTACCTCAAATCAGCTCAACAAAATCTTCAATAACCTATTCTATTAAAAATAAACCGAATGAATAAATCAATTATATAAAAACTTATATTTAATATAAAGTATTTTTTAAACTTTAAATCTTATTATATTCTTTTATTTATAGTTTAAAAAAACATTACATTTATATTTTAATATATATTTATGGAATTTAGAATAGAAACTGATACGATGGGTGAGGTAAAAGTGCCAGCCCATGTATATTGGGGTGCTCAGACAGAGCGCAGTAGAAATAATTTTAAAATTGGACCAGAGGCAAGTATGCCAAAAGAAATAATTTATGCTTTTGGATATTTAAAAAAAGCTGCTGCATTGACTAATTTTGAATTGGGTGTATTATCAAAAGAAAAATGTGATTTAATATCTCAAGTCTGCGATGAAATAATATCAAAAAAACTAGACGAACAATTTCCCCTGGTAATTTGGCAAACAGGATCAGGTACTCAAAGTAATATGAATACTAATGAAGTAATTGCCTATCGTGCACACGTTTTAAACGGAGGTAATTTAAATGATGAAAAAAAAGTTTTACATCCAAATGATGACGTAAACAAATCACAATCTAGTAACGATACTTTTCCAACAGCTATGCATATTGCAGCCTATAAACAAATTGTTGATATTACCATTCCTGGCCTAAATAAACTTCGCAATTCTTTAAACAAAAAAGCTATATCATTTAAAGATATTATTAAAACAGGCCGCACCCATTTCATGGATGCCACACCTCTGTCTTTAGGCCAAGAGTTTAGTGGTTACGTTCAACAAATTGACATGAGTATTCGTGTTTTAAATAATTCCCTAGAAGCTGTGAGTGAATTAGCTTTAGGTGGAACTGCCGTTGGAACAGGATTAAATACACCAAAAGGATACGATATTTTGGTAGCTAAAAAAATTGCTGAATTAACGGGTATGCCATTCGTTACCGCGCCAAATAAATTTGAAGCCCTAGCTGCACATGACGCAATGGTTGAATTAAGCGGGGCCTTAAAAAGAACTGCCGTTGCATTAATGAAAATTGCTAATGATGTTAGAATGCTATCATCAGGTCCTCGTTGTGGAATTGGCGAAATTATAATTCCAGATAATGAACCAGGTTCTTCTATCATGCCTGGTAAAGTAAATCCCACTCAGCCTGAAGCTATGACAATGGTTTGTGCTCAAGTAATTGGAAATGATGTTTCTGTTTCTATTGGTGGTTCTATGGGACACTTTGAATTAAATGTTTTTAAACCCGTTATTGCTGCTAATGTATTGCAATCAGCCCGATTAATTGGTGATGCTTGTGTTAGCTTTAATGATAATTGTGCCATTGGAATTGAGCCAAATTTACCCCAATTAAAATTACATTTAGAAAATTCGTTGATGTTAGTAACTGCACTAAATACTCATATTGGTTATGAAAAATCGGCAAAAATTGCAAAAACTGCTCATAAAGAGAATAAAACTTTACGTGAGGCTGCTATTGAATTAGGATATCTAACAAACGAACAATTTGACCAATGGGTTAAACCCAAAGATATGATTGGAAGTTTAAAGTAAATTTTTAAATTAAATTGCCATCCAATAGAGGGTTTTCTTTAAAAGAACTTTCTATTTTTTTTCTAACCAATCTCCATTTTCTTTTATCAATCCAATTAATTCATTAACGGCTGTTTCGCTGGTAACATTTTTCTTTACAACTACTTTGCCTTTATATAAACTAATTTTTCCTGGACCGGTCCCAACATATCCATAATCTGCATCAGCCATTTCACCAGGACCATTTACAATACAACCCATGATGCCAATTTTAATACCTTTTAAATGATCGGTACGTTCACGAATTTTTTGTGTAGTTTCTTGTAAATCAAATAATGTTCGGCCACAACTAGGACAAGAAATATATTCTGTTTTAGAAATACGGGTACGAGATGCTTGTAAAATACCGAAAGCCGTAGAATTACAAATTTGTATGCTAACACAATCTTTTTGTTTAATCCAAATACCATCTCCAAAACCATCTAATAATAAACCGCCAATATCGGTACTACTAAATAATTGAAATTCTTCTTGGCTTAATTGCCCATAATTACATTTGATGATGATTGGTAATTTACATTTATGATAAGCAAGGTCAATTGCCATTCTTCTCAATTCTGACATGGTGTGCATGTTAAAAGAATCTAAAACTAAACAAACTGTATTATCATTTTTTATTTTTTCAATAAATTCAGCAGTTAAAACTTCAATGGTAACCACTACAAAATTTAGTTTTGAAGAAGTTTCAGTTAATCTAAAATATTCATCTCCACAAAATAAAGGAAAACTTAATTTGTGATTTTTATGAGCTAACCAGGATTGAGAATTGTATATTAATCCAAGCGTTCCTGGAGTTTCAAAATTAATGTTATTATCACCTAAAAATAAATAATCAACGGCCATATCAGTTAAATTCCATTTATCAAGAGGCACAGAATAATTGTAACCTACACCAAATAAACTTGCAGCAGTTACCTCTGGTTTCATACTATAATCGGCTATAATACGAGGGACATTATGATTTCCGATATTAATAATCTCATTAGTATGAAAACGTTCATATTCAAAAGGATTATATGGCAATTTGAATTTTATTTGAGGGATTTTTTTATGTTCTTTTCTTAGTGAATATCTATCGGCCAATAATTTTGCGACAGGTAACTCAAATTCTGGCTCTTCGGTTAAAGAAACCCGAATGGTGTCACCCAAACCATCCTCTAATAATGAGCCAATACCAACTGCAGATTTTATTCTTCCGTCTTCGCCATCACCGGCCTCAGTAACACCCAAATGCAAAGGGTAATTGCGATTTGACTCCATCATTTTGGCAACCAATAAACGATACGCTTGCACCATCACTTGGGTGTTGCTTGCTTTCATCGAAATTACAATATTAAAATAATTATTTTCTTCGCAAATTCGTAAAAATTCCAAAGCACTTTCTACCATTCCCAATGGTGTATCACCATAGCGGCTCAAAATTCTATCACTTAAGGAACCATGATTTGTACCGATGCGCATGGCTGTTCCATATTCCTTACATATTTTCACCAAAGGAGTAAAGCGCTTCCGTATTCTTTCTAATTCTGATTCATAGGCAGAATCTGTATAATCAAACACTTCAAATTTTTTCTTATCTGCATAATTTCCTGGATTTACACGCACCTTTTCTATAACGCGCGCTGCAAATTCAGCGGCATTTGGAGTAAAATGTATATCTGCACAAATAGGAGTATTAAATCCTCTTAATTTTAATTCATTTTTAATTAATTCTAAATTTTTAGCTTCATTAATACTTGGTGCAGTAATTCTTACCAATTCGCAACCTGCATTAATCATTCTTATACTTTGTTCAACAGTTGCATGAGTATCCATTGTATCAGTAGTAGTCATACTTTGAATACGGATCGGATTAAATGCACCCATTTTAAGATCGCCTATGCTTACCTCACGAGTTAAAAATCGTTTGTATTCAGTAAAACTGTTACAATAATTATTTGAATAATTCATAACCTTAAATAAATTTACAAAGATAAATTTATTTTATTAATGTTTTAATTTGATTTATTAATAAGAAAAAATTGAAACTTTATAATTTAAGCTATTTATTTTTTTAGAAAATTAACAACAAAATATAATAGAGTAATGAAAATAAAAAAATTAAACTTACCATAAATATTTCAAAAATATTCAGAGTAATACCATTAGTTTTCGGTCCACTATCAACAAACCAGGCAAAAAGAGATAAAGAAATTGAAACAATCAAAATAATAAATAAATTTAATGAGTGTTTCATAAAGTCTATTTGAAAATTAAAATATTTTTATCGTTTTTTTTGATTTATAAAATAATTACTAACTCGATTCACACATATATTACATATATTTCATCAAAAATTGTATTTTTTTAATTAAAAGAAGGATTGTTTGGGTATGTAATAATTATTGCTAAATTAAAAGAATTATTAAAGTATTGGTATAAAGATAATTTGTTTGTATTTATATCTATCAACTATTACTAAAATTATTTTAACAATTCATTCAAAAGTAAAATGATGAATCAAAATTTTAAAAATTATGAAGCGCCAAAATTACTCTTTACTGGTCATTTACAAACTATTTACCCCGCTTTACTTAGAAAAATTCAGCTTATTAAACCTTATATACATGAAAGAATTTCGACTTCAGATGCCGATTTTTTGGACTTATTTTGGTTAAAACAAAAAAGTAATCAATTGGTCATTATTTCTCATGGAATGGAAGGAAATGCAAACAGAGCTTATATTAAAGGAATGGCCAATATTCATTATAATCATGGCTTTGATGTATTAGCATGGAATTATCGCGGATGCTCAACACAAATAAATAACACAAAAAAAATGTATCACCTTGGAGCTACAGAAGATTTTATGTGCGTATTAAGTCATGCATCAAGAAATTATGATCAAATCTATTTAGTAGGTTTCAGTCTTGGCGCCAATCTAACTTTAAAATTTTTAGGGGAACCAGGAGTTCCAAATAAAGTAAAAAAAGCCTGTGTCTTTGCAGCCCCTCTTGATCTCAAATCTGTTTCTATCAACTTATCAACGACAAAAAACTATCTCTATGAGTTACGCTTTATCAATTCACTTAAAAAAAAAGCAACTGCTAAATACAAACAATTTCCTGGATTATTTGACTTAAAAAAATTACCAAAAATTAAAACTATTTACGAATTTGATAATATCTTAACGGCACCTCTTAGCGGATTTAAAGATGCCGAAGATTATTATACAAAATGTAGCTCAAAACATTTTCTAAATCATATTCAAATTCCAACCTTTATTATCAATGCACTCAATGATCCTTTCTTAACTCCAGAAATTCTTAATATTCATCCTGCCAATCAATCAAAATCTGTTTGTTATCATATCACAAAAGAAGGCGGCCACATTGGATATCCAAGCTTCAACACTACTTATTATTGGTCAGAGCAATTTGCATTAAACTTTTTTAAAAATAATATAGACTTAAACTTTAAATTATGATAGTTAAATGTACTTTTTTCAATAAAATAAAAATTCAAATAAAAATAATATGTTAAAAAGATAAATTAAAATTAATCAATTTTTTCTTTCGAAAAAAAGATAACAATATTTAAACAATTAAGCTAATTAATAAGTTTAATTAATATTTCATGAAGTATATTTCAAAATTAAAATATTTTTATCGCTTAATTAATTTTAAAATACTAACTAACTCAATTATATATATGTATATATATACATTTTATCAGAATTTATGTTTTCAGATCAAATGAACTATTTATATTAGTATTTAAGAAATTATGAATGTATTTTTTAATAAAATTAATTTATCTTAAAAATATATCGAGACATTTTTATACTATATTTATTAATTTAAAAATATAAATTTAAACTATTTTAATTAAGATAATTTAATTTATATTATTCTGTATCTTTATATCAAAATAGAATGATGACAAAAACAATTCAGCAATTGCATATAGGAATTTTAGGGGGCGGGCAATTGGGTAGAATGATGATTCAAAGTGCTATTAACCTAAATCTAAACATTTCTGTTCTAGATCCTAATAATGAAGCGCCTTGCAAAACTTTAGTAAAAAAATTTATTCTAGGTAGTCTAACAGATTATGATACTGTATATAATTTTGGTAAGGATAAAGATCTAATTACGATTGAAATTGAAAATGTAAATATTGAAGCTCTTAAAGCGCTCGAAAAAGAAGGTAAAAAAATATATCCTCAAGCTCATATAATTGAATTAATTCAAGATAAGGGCTCTCAAAAAATGTTTTTTCAAAGACACGATATACCTAGCCCCGATTTTTTTCTTATTGATTCTAAATCACAGATTGAAAAATATGCTGATTATTTTCCATTTTATCAAAAATTAAGAAAAGGTGGTTATGATGGTAAAGGTGTAATAAAATTAGTAAATCCTAATTTTTTAGATAAAGCATTTGATGAACCAAGTGTTTTAGAAAGACTAGTAGACTTTGAAAAAGAACTTTCAGTGATTGTTGCACGTAGTGAGAATGGAGAAATTAAATGCTTTCCAGTAGTAGAATGTGAATTTAACCCTGAAGCAAATTTGGTTGAATTTTTATTTAGTCCTGCAAATATTAATAAAACTATTGAAAAAGATGCGATTAAAATTGCGGTAGATTTAGCAGAAAAATTAGGAATTATAGGGATTTTAGCTGTTGAATTATTTTTAACGAAAGATGGTAAAATACTTGTTAATGAAGTTGCACCTCGTCCTCATAATAGTGGTCACAATACAATTGAAGGAAATATTACAACTCAATTTGAACAACATTTACGTGCCATATTAAATTTACCCTTGGGCGATACTTCTATCATAAAACCAAGTGTTATGATTAATTTACTAGGAGATTTTGGTTTCGAGGGGTCTGCAATATACCAAGGCATGGAAGATGTTTTGAAATTTAGTGGGGTTTATATTCATTTATACGGGAAAACCATAACTAGGCCGTTTAGAAAAATGGGACATATTACTATTGTTGACGATAATATTTTGAAAGCTAAACAAAAAGCAAAACTGGTAAAAAAGATATTTAAAATAATTGCTTAAGTATAACTATTACTTTTTTAATTCTATGGAAAAACGAATTTGTCTTGAGTGTGGAGAAAAAATAGTTGGTAGAATTGATAAAAAATTCTGTAGCGATTTATGTAGAAATTCATTCAATAACAAAATAAATAGCGATACTAATAATTACGTAAGAAATATTAATAATTTACTAAGAAAAAATAGAAGAATTTTAGAAGAAAGTTTAGTCGGAGAAAAAACAACTATCTCTAAACAAAAATTATTAGATAAAGGATTTAATTTTAAACTTTTTACCAATCAGGTTTCCACAAAAAACAATCATCAATATATTTTTTGTTACGAATATGGCTATTTATTATTAGAGAAAGATTTAATTTTAATTGTAAAAAGAAAATTAGACTGATTAAAAGCTATTTTAAAACTCATTTAAATAAAATAATTTATAATATTTTAATCCTTTTTTATTATCAAAACCTCGCTCTATGTTTTCATGTTTTGAGTGTATATAAATATGAAAATTTTTGTCAAGTTTTACTACCGAACGCATATATTTTTGATTTTTTTTTACTGCAGTATTTGATACCTCAAACTCGTCTATAGCAGTTAAGTCATGGCGTTTATTGAAATCTCTTCGATAGTCACTAAATGCTTTAATTATTTCCGTCTGAACCAATACTTCATTTTCAAAATCCTTTAAATTGAACTTATCTTTTTCTTTAAAATAAGAAGTACTTTTATTTAACATCATCATTTGATCTTCTTTCTTAACATTATTAGATTCGGTTAAAATTTCCTCACAAAAACTTCGAGTCGTATCAATAAAGTTTTTGGTATAATAATATCCATTTGTTTTTAAAGTAGAATTGATAAAATCCTCCTCCCAATATAATGCACAATCTCCATTTTTATTATTGATATCTATGATACTTATTTTATAGCCATTATTTTTGTCAGTATTAAATACTATACACCCTTTATCTAATTTATCTATATTAATTCCGTGATCACATTCCAAATCAAATTCATCTATATGCTGATAAACTTTTAAATAAGTTTCTTTATTTTCTGTTTTAAAAAAACCAACCGCATCGCATAACTCACCGTCAACTAAAATATCTTTAAAATAACATACGTAAAATTCTCCACCTTTAATTTTTGGATGGATACTCTGATTAAATAAATGAGTAGCAATTTGTTTAGATTGCACTATAAAATTTTTAGTGGAAGCGAATAAATCTTCGCAAACATTAGCTAAACTGTTTAAAGAAATATTTGTTTTACCTTTGAATTGATAATAAATATCGGTTTTAAATGAAGATAAAAAATAACGCAAAACTGTTTCTTTTATAAAATTATCTTTAAATTTTATTGCCTTATTACTTAATGTTAGCTCTTCACCCAAGCTTTTATTTCCAACAAAATGAATTGCAAAATGGACTAGTTGCGCTTTCGAAAAATCAATCATAAAATTAACGTTATAATATATAAATATAGTATTCTGATTCTATGTGCTTTTAACAATATTTAAACAAGTTTTAAGGAAAAAAGAATAAAAATATTTCTAATAAAAATAGTATTTCTTAATTATTAAATTAAATTTGTAGATATGCAAAAATTAAACTCTTATTTTTCAAAAAAAGTAATCTTATTTCTAGTAATAATTTTACTCTCTTCATTTACTTTAATAAAATATGTATTTAACAGAAATGATGTTGTTTTTGAATTGATTTTTGGAAGTTTAAATGATTATCATTATTCCCCATTAATTCTTAATGATGAATTTAGTGAAAAAGTATTTAAAATTTATATTAGAAACATCGATTATAATAAAAAATATTTATTGCAAAGTGATTTAACTGCTTTAGAAAAATATAAATTAGATATTGATAATCAATTGTTATCTAAAACCCACGATTTCTTTAATCTAGCTTCGCAAATTATTGTAAGTAGGATTAAGGAAAAAGAAGTTTGGAGCAAAGAACTCTTATCTAAACCATTTAATTATTCAGAAATTGAAGAGTACGAGACTGACTGGAAAAAAACAACCTATGCTAAAACTGAGTCTGAACTCAAAAATGAGTGGAAAAAAATGCTCAAATACCAAATATTGACTAGACTCGACGAGGCTCTGACTATACAGGAATTAGCAAAAGAAAAAAAAGATAACTCCGTCAAAATATTATCATTCGACTCTCTTGAGACAGATGCTCGCAGAAAAACATTAAAAACTAACATTGAGTTTTTTAAACGATTAAATAAAATAACACCTCGCGAAAGATTTTCTGAATTTGCAGGCACAATTACCAAAATTTACGACCCACATACTGAATATTTTGCACCTAAAGAAAGAAAGAAGTTCGATCAAGCAATGAGTGCGCAATTTGAAGGCATTGGAGCAAGGCTGCAACAAAAAGATGGTATCTTAAAAGTAAGCGAAATTATAGTAGGTAGCCCAAGTCACAAACAAGGTGAACTAAAAGCTGGCGACGATATAATTAAAGTAGCTCAAGGTATTTCTGAACCGATTGATATTATTAATATGGATATTGATGAAGCTATTGAACTTATTAAAGGAAAAAAAGGTACAGAAGTCAGATTAACAGTAAAAAAAACAGATAATAGCCTAAAAGTTATTCCTATTATTAGAGACGTAATTGAGATTGAAGAAACCTATGCTAAAAGTGGTTTACTCGAAAATAAAAATAAATTTGGGTATATCTACTTACCTTCCTTTTATACTGATTTTAATAGAACAGGTGCCCATCATTGTACTCAAGATATGCGCAAAGAAATTGAAAAATTAAAAAAAGAAAATATCAAAGGTTTAATCATCGATTTAAGAGATAACGGGGGCGGTTCTTTACAAGAAGTTGTTGAAATGGCTGGCTTATTTATTCCAAAAGGTCCTGTGGTTCAAGTAAAGGGAAGAGTTGGTGTACCAGTGAGTATTATGGAAGATAAAAATCCAGAGGTAGTTTGGTCTGGTCCACTAACAATTCTAATTAATGGAAACAGTGCAAGTGCAAGCGAAATTCTCGCTGCCGCTATGCAAGATTATAAACGTGCAATCATAATTGGTTCAAATAGTTTTGGTAAAGGAACTGTTCAATCATTTATTGATTTAGATTTATTATTATTGCCTCAATTTGATTCGTTAAAGCCAGCTGGTTCTATTAAAATAACGCAACAGAAATTCTACAGAATTAATGGGGGCGCCACTCAGTTAAAAGGAGTTAAACCCGATATATTACTTCCTGATCCTTATTCTTTTATTGACAGAGGTGAAAGAGAATTAGATTACCCGATGCCATGGGACGAAATAACAAAAGTAAATTATAAAGAATATTACAATATTAATTATGATGATATTATTAAAAAAAGTGATGCTAGAATATTAAAAAGCCCACAATTTCAAATGGTTAGAAATCAATCAAAAGAAATTAAATTAAAAAGAGATGATACAAAATATAATCTTCAACTAGATAATTTTCGTTTGGAACAGAAACAATTTAGAGTTCAATCTAAAAAATATGAAGAATCAAGGAAAGATATAAAAGATTTTAGTGCTACGATTTTAAAAGAAGATAAAATACGAAACGCAAAAGATACTTCAAAATTAGGAAGAGACGACCGATGGATAAAAAATATTGCAAAAGATATTAATGTTCATGAAGCAACTAATTTAATAAATGACCTAAAGTAGTTTTTTATTACTTAGCTTCATATTTTTCTATAATAGCTCTTACCAATTTATGTCGAATAACATCTGTTTTATCCAACTCTATAACTGATATACCCTCAACTTTTTTTAATAAACTAACAGCTTGAATTAATCCGCTAGGTTGTCTAGTCGGTAAGTCAATTTGACTCAAGTCTCCAGTTACAATAAACTTTGCATTAGATCCCATTCTGGTCAAAAACATTTTCATTTGACTTTCAGTGGTATTTTGAGCTTCATCTAAAATAACAAAAGCATTATCCAATGTTCTGCCTCGCATAAAAGCTAATGGTGCTATTTGTATGGTTCTACTTTCAATATATTGATTTAGTTTTTCAATGGGCAACATATCGTTTAATGCATCATAAAGAGGTTGCATATAAGGATCTAGCTTTTCCTTTAAATCTCCTGGTAAAAAACCCAAATTTTCACCAGCCTCAACGGCCGGTCGTGTAAGAATAATTCGTTTTACCTCTTTATTTTTTAAAGCTTTTACAGCTAATGCAACTGCGGTATAAGTTTTGCCGGTACCTGCAGGGCCAATAGCAAAAAGCATATCATTTTTAACAATACCATTCAGTATTTTCAATTGGTTAGGTGTTTTTGCTTTAATTACTAAACCATTATTACCAAACAAAATAATATCACCATTTAATATATCTTCTTTTAAATCTAATAGGTTATCACCGGTTTGGCCCAATAATCTTTCAATAACCGTGTCAGTTAATACTCCAGTTTTATGAAAGTGATCTACTAACATATCGAGTTTTTTTTCAAAACGAGTAATTTCTTGAGAATTGCCTATCAATTTAATAGAATATCCTCTTGCTACTATTTTAAGCTTTGGAAAATGTTTTTGAATAATATTTAATTTTACGTCATTAACACCATATATTTCAACAGGCTCAACGCTATCTAATGTAATTATTTTTTCGTTCATTTATTTTAAAAAGAAAAACAGAAAATAAACTATATTGTTTATAACCCTGTTAATCTTAGTTCAAGTTTAAAAAAATAATATACTGAAAAAATATTTATTTTTGAACAAATGAGAATTGTAACATTAACTACCGATTTAGGTTATCGTGACCATTATTTAGCCATAGTTAAAGCAAAACTTATTTCACAAGAACCAAATTTAAATATTATTGATTTAAGCTGTGAAATAAAAGATAATTCAATTTCGAATGCAGCATATATTATCCGAAATTCTCTTCCTCATTTTCCTGACGGAACTATCCATTTGGTTGCTGTAAAATGGATAATAGATAAAAGCGATTTAAATACAAATATTACAATTGATAACTCTAGATTTTTAATCTCCAATTACTTCAATCAATATATAATTTGTCCTGATAATGGCCTTCTTACTTTGATCGATCCAAATTTAAACTCTGAGGTTTACCAATTATATTATGAAGGAGAAAATAAACGACATTTTTTCTTAAAAGATATTTTTGTGGATGCAGCTATTCATCTTTGTCGTGAAAAAGAATTAACTGATATTGCAACACTTACTAATGATTTTTATAAGGCTATATCTTTTGATTGCTACGTTAACAATAATGTTTTAAAAGGTAAAGGAGTTTATGTTGATGACTTTGGTAATATTATTACAAATATTACAAAAGAAAATTTTTATAATGCTTCACAAAAAAGAAAATTTACTTTTCGATTACCTGGAACTAAGATTTATGAAATAAAAAATACATATGATGACGTAAAATTTGGCTCTCCATTATTAATATTTAATAACCAGGGATATTTAGAAGTTGCCATAAATGGCCAAAGCGCTTTTAAAATGCTTTGTACCAGAGAAGTTGAGAGAAAATTAAATATTAATGTTGTAATAGAATTTCATGATTAAAAGAATTGTTAAAATGAGTTTTGAACTCGATAAAATAGAAAAATTTAAAACAATTTATGAATTAAATTGGCACAAAATTAAAGGGTTTGATGGCTGCATCCATCTTGAATTACTTCAAGACAATCAAACGCCTTCAATCTTTTTCACATATAGTTACTGGAAAAGTGAAAAACATTTAAATAACTATCGCGATTCAATATTATTTAACACAATATGGACATCAACAAAAGTTTTATTTAATCAAAAACCAGAAGCTTGGACTTTGAATGTTTTAGAATTTTGAATTTTAATTTACTCTTTGTTTTTTAGTCGTAATTAAAAAATCTTTAAGATACAATGGTTCAAAATAGGCAATATCCTCAAAGGCTTGTTTTAAAAATTTTTCATAAGATAGTTTACACATATATTGTGAAGAAGGTTTTATATTATCAACACATACTGCATTTTGGAGCGCTGAAATAACTTCTTTACATTTCAACATTCCATCGCCAAAAAAACATATCGATGAAAAGGAATCAAATATTTTTATGGATAGAGGATCTATAATTAAGGCTTGAGTATGAATTTGTAAATTTAATTGAGTATCATATACACAAGTATATACTTCCATTCGGCGAGCGTCTATCATAGGGCAAAAAAAATCGAATTCTCTTCTTAACCGACTAACTTGATATGACATTATCTTTAATGTATCAACACTAATTAAAGGTATATTTAATGCATAAGCTAAGCCTTTTGCTGCACTAACTCCTATCCTCAATCCTGTATAAGAACCAGGCCCTTTACTAATCGCAATTGCACTTAAATTATTTATAGAGATATTTAATTCAATTAATAATTCATTAATAAATAAATGAAGATTTTCTGAATGAGTAAATCCATTATCTATTTCTTTATAACCCAAAATATTACCATCTTTTGAAATAGAAACAGAACATACTGTTGTTGCAGTTTCAATATTTAAAATGTATGGCATTTAATGTTTAAGTATTTGTTAAAATTTAGTATTATGTTTTTTAATAAAAATAAATATTAGTTCTCTGTTTTATATAAATCTTCTTTCTTAACTATATTTATTTTAGTGGCTTCATTCAATGTTTTAGAAACAACCCTATATGGGCCACAAATAATTTCATCATTTTTTTGAATTCCAGATTTAATTTCGATAAAATCATTATCTTGAATTCCTGAATTGACCTCTACTTGTTTTATAATTCCATTTTTAACTACAAATACATATTCTTTAATTTTTTGTTCTATTTTTTTTTGCTCATTTTCTTCCTTGTCATCTTTTATAATTACTTCGTTGTCTTCATCTGAATTAGATTCTACAATAAGTGAATCAGGATTTCGAGTCGTAACAGCTTGAATAGGTATTGCAATTACTTTTTTCACACGACGAGTTTGAATATCAACATTAGCACTCATTCCTGGGCGAAAAGGTATGCTATTTTTCTCATTTACTAAATAACTATATGATTCTCTGAGCATTCTTATTTTTACAACAAAATTGGTAACCTGATCAACCGAAATTCCTGTATTATTTGATGAATTAGCAATTTCGGTTACTATTCCCTTAAATTTTTTATCCACATAGGCGTCTACTTCTATAATAGCCGTATCATTTTTATGAACTTTAATAATATCATTTTCGTTAACCTCTACACTCACCTCCATTTCATTTAAATTTGCCAGTCGCATAATTTCAGTGCCACTCATACCACTAACTCCAACAACTCTTTCGCCTTTTTCAACACTGAGTTTTGAAATTGTAGCGTCTACTGGAGAAAAAATATAGGTTTTCTCTAAATTAGTATTTGCTTCTTTTAATGAAGCTTCACTACTTTGAATAGAATATTTTCCTGCATTTACTGCTGCTTCCAAAGCCTCTACATTAGATTTTGAGCCTTCATACTGCGCTTTTATTGCATCGAAATCCTGAACAGAAATCGCATTTTGATCTAATAATTTTTTATTTCTTTTATAAATAGCTTCACTATTCACTAAACTAGCTTTTGCCTGATCTAATTGAGCCTCAGCAGTTTTTAAATTTGCTTTTGTTGTATTTACCGAAGCGTTTACCCGCTCAAAAGCACTCACATATAAATCTGGTTTAATTCGACAAAGTAAATCTCCTTTTTTAACCTGATCCCCTTCTTTTACTATCATTTCAGTTATTTCACCACTTACATCACTACTTATTTTTAATTCAGTTTCGGGTTGAATTTTTCCTGTAGCGGACACTATTTCAACAATATCTTTAATAATAGCTTTTTCAGTAAAAACATCTGTTGACTTATTTCCGTTTAATATTTTTAAAATAATAAATGAAAAAATTATAACAAAGCCAATAATTATTATCCAATAGATTTTTTTCATCGTTTATTTATTTTGTTGTAAAAATTGTTTTTTAAACTAATTTTATAATCAAATTAAATATTAAGTTAAATAAAGTTTTATTTTATTTTTTTTCAAATTTAACTAATAAAAAAGATAAATTAATAAAAGGTCATATTTAATTTTATGTGTTTAATATTATTTACCATTTCCTTGAAATTTTATGAGCAAAGATTTTTCTTTTACCAATAGTTTAATTAATGAAACCAGTCCTTATTTGCTTCAGCATGCCCATAATCCTGTTAATTGGTATCCTTTTTCAGATAAAGTATTTGAAATGGCTAAAGCAGAAAATAAACCTATTTTAATAAGTATTGGATATAGTGCTTGCCACTGGTGTCATGTTATGGAGCATGAAAGTTTTGAAGATTCTGAAGTGGCGAAATTAATGAATCAGAATTTTATTAATATTAAGGTTGATCGAGAAGAACGTAGCGATGTAGACATGTTATATATGCAAGCGGTTCAATTAATGACCGGAAGAGGAGGTTGGCCATTAAATTGTTTTGTTTTATCCGATGGACGACCATTTTATGGAGGTACTTATTTTAAAAAATCACAATGGATTGAAGTCTTAAATAGTCTCGTAAACTTATATAAATTAGAATCAAATAAGGTTTTTGAATATGCTGAGGCCCTAACTAATGGAATTAAACAAGCAGAGATAATTTCAACATCCCGTAAATTTAACTCACTATTGAATAAAGAATTAATTCAATTATCAGTAAAAAAATGGAAAACTCAATTAGACAACGAACACGGTGGACCTAACAAAGCACCTAAATTTCCGATGCCTTGTAACTATCAATTTTTACTTCGTTATGCAATTTTAGAAAAAGATAACGCATTACTTAATCATGTTAATTTAACATTAAATAAAATGGCTTTTGGGGGTATTTATGATCAATTATATGGTGGATTTTCGCGCTATAGTACTGATCTTATTTGGAAAGTGCCGCACTTTGAAAAAATGCTTTATGACAACGCTCAACTCGTATCATTATACACTGAAGCATTTAACCTAACAAAAAATCCACTATATAAACAAATTGCTTGTGATACCCTTCAATTTATAGAAAATGAATGGTATAATGCTGAGGGCTATTTTTATTCTGCTTACGATGCAGACAGCGATGGTGAAGAGGGAAAATTTTATGTTTGGAATCAGTTAGATTTGAAAGATTTACTCGGCAAAAATTTCGAAATATTCAGAGAATATTTCGAAATAAACGACAAAGGCTATTGGGAACAGGGAAATTATATTTTGATGCGTTCAGAAAATCAAGTGCAATTACTTACTAAATTTAATTTAACAAAAAATGAATTAGATCTCATTATTTTAACCTGTAAAAATATTTTAAAACAAGATGCCAAATCAAGACTAAAACCTAGTTTAGATGACAAAACAATTACCTCTTGGAACGCTCTTATTTGCACAGCTTATGCTAAAGCTTATTTGTCTTTTGGTGAAATTAAATATAAAGAATTAGCGTTAGCATCAATCAATTTTATAACAAACAAACTTACTTTAGCTGATGGAAAATTATACCGTACCTTTAAAAATGGATGTGCTAAAATAAATGGATTTTTAGAAGACTATGCTTTTACAATTGAAGCTCTCATCAATGTTTATTTAATTTGTCAAAACCAAGTTTACTTAAATAAGGCAAATAATTTATGCGAACTAACACTATCGTTATTCCATAATAAAGAAAGTGATTTTTTATATTATACTAATCATTTATCTAATGATTTAATTTTAAGAACTTCCGAAATCAGCGATAATGTAATCCCTTCTTCCAACTCTCAAATGGCGCATAATTTATTTATGCTTGGTAATTATTTCGGGAAAACCGAATGGACTAATTTATCAAAAAAAATGCTTTTAAATCTATTGGATGAATTTAAGAATTATGCCGCTGGATACAGTCATTGGGGTAGTCTAGCCCTTTTTTATTCTTATCCTTTTAAAGAAATAAGTATTGTTGGTAAAAATGTTAATGAAAACTTAATTAACTTGTATAAACATGGAATAACAAATGCGATTTTTATAGTGAGTAAGACTAGCTCTGATTTACCGTTTTTGAAAGATAAGTATGTTAAAAATCAAACACTTTTTTATGTTTGCGAAAACAATACCTGTTATTCTCCAACAAAATCATTAAAAAAAACAATTTTGCAACTTGAATAAATTAAATTTTATATTTTTATTTTTTGTTTCTTTCTTTTTAAATGGACAGATTTTGTTAACCACTGCTGAAACAGCTTTTGAAACCCAAGTTCATTTTAACCCAGAAATTATCAAATTAAATGGCATAAAAAAAATTACCTTTGAAATACTAGATAAAAAAGATTTTGAAATTGCCTTAGATAAAAATTTAATTGAATCATACGAATTTAATAACGATGGTCAATTATCAAGGTTTTATTATACCACTGTTGTTAAAAGTATTGAAAAACAAATTCAATATAACAAAAAAAAACATACTTTCAGAACTGTTAAAGAGTATATTTACGATACAATAAGTAACAGTTATTTTTATTCAGATAAAAAACTAATTTTAAATCGATATCACGATGGTTCAAATTATTATGAAAGTAAATATTATCGATATGATAAAAATGGCAATTTGTCCAAAGAATTACGTTTTAAAGAAATAAATGTAAGTAACGATAAATCAATATTTATTCTCGGAAATCAATTCCTAATAAGCCAAGATAGTTTTCAATATCAAATGTACAGTAACTATCAAATAAAATGTATAATGCTTAACAATGAAAATCGACCTTATAAAGAACAAACAATTGATCTAGATAAGTTTGGCCGCAAAATAAAAATTAACGAACATTATACCGCTGCTGCCTGGATTATGCAACAAAGTAAATTTGAATACAACGAAAAACAAATGATTTGTGCGGAGTTTTTGGGCAATGCTAATAATAATATTTCATTAAAAAATACATATGAATATAATATTGATAAAGAACTTTACAACGAAAAAAAAATTAAAAATGAAATACTATACCAAGAAATTAGTTATTTAATCGATAAATCAAATAATCTTTTAAATTCTTTTATTATTCGTGATCTAACTAACAAAACCCTCCGAATTGTAAAACTTAAATACGATTTTGGTGAACTTAGTAAATTTAACTCAAAATAGATTTATTAATAAAAAAATTTTAGCTTAATCTCTTTGTTGTTAATAATCACTTTAATATTAGATTCTATTTTAAATTCTTATAGTTTAACTTTAAATCCATGTCTAAAAACAAAAAAACAAAACGTTATTTATTTGAAGAGGTTTTAGACTTTTTAAAACATAACGAATCAAAAACTTTTAATTATAAACAATTAGGAGCTGCAATGGAAATAAATACAAATGATGAAAGACTTCAATTAATCGAAACTTTAGAAAAACTTAAACTAAAGGGCTTTGTTATTGAAAAAGAAATTGGGAAATATCAAATTAAAGAAATCAAACAATACCTAACAGGAACAATTGATTTCACTTCGCAAGGTGCAGCCTTTTTAATTTTTAGCGATACAGAAGAAGATATTTTTATTCCTGCTCGAAAGTCGAAAGATGCTTTACAAGGTGATTTAGTAAAAGTTTATATCTATCCAAAACGAGGTGGTAAAAGAAAAGAAGGCGAAGTTGTTGATGTTATTAATCGAGCTAAAACTCAATTTGTAGGAACCATTAAAATTAATCCGAAATTTTCTTTTGTCATTTCCGATAGTCATAAAATTCATGTCGATTTTTTTATTCGTAACTCTGATACTAACAGCGCCGAAGATGGGCAAAAAGTATTAATCGAATTAAAAGAATGGAAGCTCGGTGATCAAAATCCAACAGCAAAAGTAATAGAGATTTTAGGATTTCCTGGATTGCATAAAACAGAAATGAATACAATTATGGCCGAATATGGATTACCAAATCATTTTCCTGATAATGTTGAAAATGAAGCAAAAAATATATCAAACAAAATTACTTTTGATGAAATATTAAAACGCAGAGATTTCAGAAACATCACCACATTTACCATAGATCCTGTTGATGCAAAAGATTTTGACGATGCTTTATCCTTAAAAAAACTAGATAATGGACACTGGGAAATTGGAGTTCACATTGCTGATGTAACACATTATTTAAAAACTAAAACGATTTTAGATAATGAAGCTGTTCAGAGAGCCACCAGCGTATATTTAGTAGATAGATGCATCCCAATGTTACCCGAAGTACTAAGTAATTTTTTATGCTCTTTAAGACCAAATGAAGAAAAATTATGTTTTAGTGCTGTATTTGAATTAGATAACGAATCACAAATTAAAAATCAATGGTTTGGAAAAACTATTATTAATAGTAACAGAAGATTTACCTATGAAGAGGTTCAAACCATAATCGAAACTAATAATGGAGATTATAAAGACGAAATTTTAGTTTTAGATAAACTAGCAAAAAAATTACGTTTAGAACGTCAAAAAAATGGATCTATCTTTTTTGATAAAGCCGAAGTTAAATTTAATTTAGATAAAGATGGAAACCCTATTGGTGTATTTTTTAAAACTCAAAAAGATGCACATAAACTCATTGAAGACTTTATGCTGCTAGCAAATAAAAAAGTAGCAGAGTTTTTAACTAATATTAATACTAGTGCAAATCATAAAAATGAGTCAACAGATAACTCAAAAAATAATCTCAAATCTATAAGCGTTTACAGAGTTCACAACGTTCCTAGCAACGAAAAAATAGAAGAACTTAGTGGCTTTGCAGCTCGATTTGGCTATCAAATGACTTTAGGAAACAAACAAAAAATTGCGCAATCTATCAATAAATTACTGCTCGATGTAAAAAATAAAAAAGAACAAAGTATGATAGAGCTATTAGCTGTAAGAAGTATGCCAAAAGCAATTTATACAACTAAAAATGAGGGACATTATGGTTTAGGTTTTGAATATTATACACATTTCACTTCTCCAATTCGCCGATATCCGGATGTTTTGGTTCATCGTTTGCTCGAAGCTAAATTAAATAATCAAACATATTCTACAAAAGATGAATTAGAACTTTTATCCAAACATAGTAGTGATATGGAACGAACTGCAAGCGAAGCAGAACGTGCTTCAATAAAATACAAACAGGTTGAGTTTATGTCAGATAAAGTAGGTCAAACTTTTGATGGGATCATTAGTGGTGTAACCGAATGGGGTATTTATGTCGAAATTACCGAAAATAAATGCGAAGGGATGATTAAAAGTCGTGATTTAAGCGGTGATAATTATATTTATGATAAAGATAATTATCGTTATATAGGTCGAAATTCTAATAAAATATTTGCTTTGGGCGATAGCGTAAAAATTATTGTCAGAAGTGCCGACTTAGTAAAAAAACAATTAGACTTTTTATTTGTCAATTCAATTGGCATTGAAAAACG
>SYAL01000056.1 GCA_005787585.1 Bacteroidota bacterium | reverse complement strand
TTTTAATAATATTTGTAATAATATTCTTAATTTCTTGTGTCAAGCATAAGATGCCAGATTCTATTAAGCCTTATGTTGAATTAAGTTCTTTAAAAAAAGTTTTTGTTGTTAATGAGGGTAATTATGGCAGTACAAATGCATCTATTTCACTATATGATCCAGCAAACAACAATGTAATTGAAAATTTTTATCAATTTCAAAATAACGAATCACCAATTATCGGTGATGTTGCTCAAAGTTTATCTAAAATAAATGATAAATTTTATTTGGTTGTAAATAATTCGGGTAAAATTATAGTTTGTAACAGTCAATTAAAAAAAATAAATCAGATTATAAATCTTCCTTCGCCTCGATATGTTCTGCCTATTACAAATCAAAAAGCCTATGTGAGTAATTATGTTGGAAATTTAATTAGTATTATTGATTTAAATTCTAATACAGTTATAGGATCAATATCTTGCAGCGGTTGGACTGAAAAAATGGTACTTATATATAATAAAGCTTTTATTACTAATATGAGACGAAATTATATTTATATAATAAATACTATAAGTGATTTTAAAGAAGACAGTGTAGAAGTTGGAATTAACTCTGGAAGTATAGTGATTGATAAAAATGATAAAATATGGGTTTTAAGTTCTGGTGATAATGTTAATTCTAAATTAGCCAGATTATCGAGAATAAATTCAATTACTAATAAGATTGAATATGTTTTTCAATTTGAGACTAGTGATTCGCCTAATAGTTTAAATATAAATAAAACAGCAGATACTTTGTTTTATATTAACGGTGGGATTTTTAAAATGCCAATAAACTCGAATCAGTTACCTATTTCTCCATTTATAAATTCAGGAAACAAAAATTTTTACAGTATAGGAATAAATCCAAATACATTTGATGTTTTTGCAGCAGATGCAATGGATTATGTTCAAAAATCAAATATTTATATTTATGATGCTTTTGGAAACCCAAAAATATATTTTAAAGCGGGTATTATTTCAAATGATTTTTATTTTGAATAAAAATAGTCATCTTTGACAAAGTGTCTAAAGAAATAAATATTGTTTCATTTGATGTCCCATTTCCCCCTAATTATGGAGGTGTGATTGATGTTTATAACAAATTAATTTGGTTAAATAAATTAGGTATTAAAATTCATTTACATTGTTTTAAAAACGCTAGAACCTCATCTTCAGAGCTTGACGAACTTTGTGAAAAAGTTTATTACTATAAAAGAAAAACAGGATTGTTTTCACATTTGTCTTTTTTACCTTTCACAGTAAAATCTCGCATCTCTAAATCACTTGCAAATAATTTATTGAGAAATGATTTTCCAATTTTATTTGAGGTTTTAAATGCTTGCTTTTTAATGAATGATGTCCGTTTCAGTAATCGTTTTAAAATATATCGTCATAGCAATATCGAGCATGATTATTACAATCAATTATCAAAATCTGAAACCAACATTTTAAAAAAAATATATTTAAAGTTAGAGGCTTATAAATTGAAGCGCTTTGAAAATATATTAAATTATTCAAATTTAATTTTAGCGGTTAATTCAACTGATACTCTATATTTTAGTTCTAAATATCCTCAAGTTAAATCTATTTATTTACCAAGTTTTCATCCACACAATGATTTAAAAATTTTGAAGGGTAAAGGACAATATATTTTGTTTCATGGTAATTTAAGCGTGTCTGAAAATTATGAAGCCGCAGAATGGCTAATTAATAATGTTTTTTCAAAAATTTCTTTTGATTGCGTTATTGCTGGTTTAAATCCACCTCAATTCTTAATCGATTTGATTGGTAGGTTTAAAAATATAAGATTAGTAATTAGTCCTTCTGAAGAAGATCTCGCATCAATGATTCTTCATGCTCATATTCATGTTTTATACTCATCACAAGAAACAGGACTAAAACTAAAATTATTAAATGTTCTTTTTAATGGAAGATTTATTATTTGTAATTTTAAATTGCTTTCAGGTACAGATATTTATTCAACAATTTCTTTAAAAGTATCAGAGGATGCAAACTTTTATATTGAAAATATTAATCATTTAATGTCTCAATTTTATTCTGACAAAATGATTGAAGAAAGAAATAATCAAATTTTAACATTCAATAATAAATTAAACGTTAAGAAGCTGGTTGAATCTATTTTTTAAATTAATTTTTTAGTTTAAACTAAAACTAAAGTTATTTTGATTTCATGCCTTATGCTATCAATCGTTGAACCTAAAATAATATCTTTCATTGTTTTATGACCGTGAGTACCCATTACTAAAACATCACAATTATTTTTCAAGATTAATTCTGGTATAGCTAATTTTGGATTTCCAAATCCCAATTGAATTTCTGTTTCAATATTTTCTTTTAATAATTGATTTTGATACAATTTAAGCTTTTTAAAATCTTCTTCTCTTTCTAAATCACAAGCATTTTCTCCATATACCATTGCATTTGTACTTTCTAGTATATGAATTAGTATTAATTTGGCTTGATTATTTCTTATTTCAACTGCCTTATTAATTGCTTTATTATCACTACTGCTAAAATCTACGGTTACTGCAATGCTTTTCGGACTAGTATTAATATTTAAATTTAATGGTTTAAAAGTATTATGGAATTCTTTACTACTATATTTTTTTTCTTTTATAATAAAAGGAATTATTAAAATATATAAAAGCATAAGAAAACAAAATACACAAACAGGAACAATTGTAAAACTTATTAAAATAATATTTTTACTACTTATTAATAAATTAAATATTTCTGCGTAAACTAATTTTACATTTAAACTAATTATAGTAATTGCTGCAATCCATGAAAGTATCTTTTGCCAATTTGGAATTACAAATTCCCCCATCTTATTTTTATTACTTACAAAATGAATTAAAGGAATTACAGCAAACCCAAGTTGTAAACTTAATATTACTTGACTTAAAATTAATAATCTTCCAGTTGCCTCCTCTCCTAAAATTAAAATGGTGATAAATGCTGGAATAATTGCAATTAAACGAGTAAGTAATCTTCTAATCCAAGGCTGTAATCTAAAATTTAAATAACCCTCCATCACAACCTGACCAGCTAATGTTCCAGTAATAGTAGAGCTTTGCCCAGCAGCAATTAAGGCTATAGCAAACAATATGGGAGCTAATGCACTTCCAAGCATTGGTGCTAATAATCTGTGGGCATCTTGAATTTCTGCTACTTCAACTTCGCCATTCATATAAAATGTAGCTGCAGATAAAATAAGAATTGCAGCATTTACAAAAAGTGCCAAATTCAATGCAATAGCACTATCAATTGTGTTAAATTTAATAGCTTTTTTAATATCTATTGGGGTTCTTTTAAATCTTCGTGTTTGAACTAAAGAACTATGTAGATATAAATTATGTGGCATAACTGTGGCTCCAATTATTCCAATTGCAATATAAAGTGCCTCCTCGTTTTTAATAAATGGTTTTAATCCAGAAGCAATATCGCTAATGATAGGTTTAGCAATTATCAATTCAATTAAAAACGAGGCTCCAATTAATATAACCAAACTTATAATAAAGCCTTCTAATTTTTTTATGCCTTTATTTAATAGAAATAATAAAATAAAACTATCAAAAACCGTTATGCAAACTCCCATTAAAATACTAATACTTGGAAATAATAAGTGAATACCTATTGCCATCCCTATTACTTCGGCTAAATCACATGCAGCAATAGCTATTTCAGCTAATATATATAAAAACATATTCACAAATCTGGGATAGTTTTCTCGCGAAGCCTGAGCTAAATCTTTTCCAGTTACAATTCCTAATCTAACACAATGACTCTGCAATAATAATGCAATTAAATTACTCATTACTAAAACCCATAATAAGCTATACCCAAATTTACTTCCTCCTGCAATATCGGTTGCCCAGTTACCAGGGTCCATATAGCCAACGCTTATCATGTAGGCAGGACCAAAAAAAGCCAATAGTCGCCTAAATGAACTACCTTTATTCGTATTAACAGATGAATTAACTTCTTCTAATGATTTATTCATTTTTTATTTTAATTAATATATTTGATGCTAAATCATTACTTATAAATACTAGATTATTTTTTTTAACCTTTATTTGGTAAGAATTATCAAAATCATTTATTGCCTCTATTTTAAATTTATCGCCTATGCCTAAACCAATAGATGTTAAATATTTTAAAAATGAAATGGTGTGATTCTTGACACCTATAAAAATAATTTCTTTTAAAATTTTACATTCATTTAAGGGTATCGATTTAGTCTCATTAAATTTACCTTTTTCGTCTGGTATTGGATCTCCATGAGGATCTAAAGTTGGTTTTCCTAAAAAACTATCTAAACGTTTAATTAATTCTTCACTTTTTATATGTTCGAGTTGTTCGGCAATATCATGAACCTGATCCCAACTAAAATTTAATTTTTCCATTAAAAAAACTTCCCATAAACGATGTTTTCTAATAATATTGATAGCTATTTTTTCCCCTTTCAGAGTTAATAAAACACCTTTGTACTTTTTATAACGAATGAGTTTTTTATCTGCTAATTTTTTTAACATATCAGTAACAGAACTTGCTTTGTTTTTTAAATGATTTGACAAGCTGTTTGTGCTAACCCCAATATTATTTGAGTTACTTTTATAAAAGATAGCTTTGATGTAGTTTTCTTCTGTTAAAGAAATGGTCATTTACAAAAATAATATTATTTTTGTTAATCAAAAAATAAATTTAGATGAGTCTAAAAAATAATAATTTTTAATAGATAATTGTTTAGATATTCAACTATTTTATCTACTCGTATTTATTGTATAAATTTGAATCTCAAAATATTCATATGAAAATAATTTTTAAATTGATTTTATTTTTGTCTTTGGCTTTTATGCAATTAAATGCTCAAAAAAATAATATTAAATCTAAATCAGATTCTACTGTTAATCCTTTATTAAAATCTGAAACTTACTCTAACTTAGTTTTTCGTGGTATTGGTCCTGCCGTTACATCCGGTAGGATAATTGATATTGCCGTACACCCAAAAAATCCTTCAATATGGTACATAGCAGCTGCATGTGGTGGAGTTTTTAAAACATTAAATGCCGGAACAAGTTTTGAACCTATTTTTGACGATGCAGGTGCTTATTCTGTTGGATGCTTAGCCATAGATAAAAATAATCCTAATATTATTTGGGTAGGAACAGGTGAAAATAATAATCAACGCAGTGTGGCATACGGAGATGGAATTTATAAAAGTGAAGATGGTGGAAAATCATTTAAAAATATGGGGCTTTCTAGATCGGAACACATTGGTCGTATTGTTATAGATCCTACCAATTCAGACATTGTTTATGTTGCAGCATATGGCCCCTTATGGTCAGCAGGTGGAGAAAGAGGAATTTATAAAACAATAGATGGCGGAAAAACCTGGAAAGCAATTTTGTCAGTTAGTGAAAATACTGGTTTTAATGAAATACACATGGATATAAATAATTCATCTGTATTATATGCTTGTGCACACCAGCGCCGCCGCCATGAATGGACTTTTATTAGTGGTGGACCCGAAAGCTCTTTATACAAAAGTGTTGATGCTGGAGTCAATTGGAAAAAAATTAATAATGGCTTACCACACAACGATATGGGTAGAATTGGATTAGCATTACCTCCAACTAATTCAGATATTATTTATGCTATTGTCGAAGCTACGGATGGTAAAGGCTTATATAAATCAGAAGATCGAGGTGCAAGTTGGATTAAACAAAGTGATTTTTCAACTGCAGGAAATTATTATCAAGAAATTGTTCCCGATCCAAAGGACGAGAATAAGATTTATTCTTTAGATACTTATGCCATGGTTTCACTTAATGGTGGGAAAAGTTTTAGCGCCCTTGGTGAAAAAAATAAACATGTCGATAATCATGCAATTTATATTTTTCCAGACCATACTAATCACATATTAATGGGATGTGATGGAGGTTTGTATGAAAGTTTTGATGCTGCAAAAACCTGGAATTTTAAAGCAAATCTTCCTATTACTCAATTTTACAGAGTTAGTGTGGATAATAGTAAACCTTTTTACTACGTTTATGGAGGAACACAGGATAATAATACTTTGGGAGGCCCTGCAAGAACAATTTCTGCTAGCGGTATTACTAATGCAGATTGGTTTGTAACCGTTGGGGGTGACGGTTTTCAAAGTAGGGTTGACCCTTTGGATCCAAATATTGTTTATAGTCAATGGCAATATGGTGGTTTAATTCGTTTTGATAGAAAAACAGGCGAGCAAGTTTCGATTAAACCTCTGGATAAACAGGGCGAACCAGCATTAAAATGGAATTGGGATTCTCCTTTTATAATTAGCAATGCAGATAACAAACGCTTATACTTTGCTGCCAATAAAATTTTTAGAAGTAATAATCGTGGAGATTCTTGGAGTATTATTAGTCCTGATTTAACTCGAAAAATAGATCGTAATAAATTACCTGTAATGGGGAAAGTTTGGAGTATGGATGCTGTTGCAAAAAATCAAAGCACTTCATTATTTGGAAACATTACTTCTTTGTGTGAATCACCTATAAATGAAAATCTAATTTATGCTGGAACTGATGATGGATTAATTCAAATAACAGAGAATACAGGTCAAACATGGACCAAGATAGAAAAGTTTGTAGGGATTCCTGAAACTAAATTTAAAGAAACAACTGTTGGAACATTGGTTCAGTATTTGTTAGCTTCGCAACATAATCAAAATATTGTTTATGCCGCTTTTAATAATTTAAGACAAGGCGATTTTAAGCCTTATCTTTTAAAGAGTAATGATAAAGGAAAAACATGGATTAGCATTTCTTCAAATCTGCCCGAAAATGGAGCGGTTTATTGTATAGCAGAGGACTATAAAAATCCAAATATTTTATTTTGTGGCACCGAATTTGGTTTTTATTTTACAAATAATGGAGGTAAAAACTGGCTTAAACTTAATAATGGAATGCCTGCTTCTATTTCTATTCGTGATATTGCTATTCAAAAAGAACAAAATGACATAGTTCTTGCAACTTTCGGCAGAGGATTTTATGTTTTAGATAATTATTCACTAATTCAAACGATTAAAGACGAAGATTTAAAAAAGAATACAATTTTTAATATAAAGGACGGCCTTGTTTTTAAAGAATCAAGACCTTATGGCCATAAAGGAAAATCTTTTCAGGGCGAAGCTTTTTATACTGCAAAAAACCCTCCAGTTGGAGCAACTTTTAATTTATTTATTAAAGAAGATTTCAAATCTATTAAAGAAAAACGTATAGAAATTGAAAAGAAAAAATTAAAAAATAACGAAGACCTTACATACCCATCTTATGATAGTATACGTTTAGAAGATAATGAAATAGCACCACTTTTATTTTTAGTTATAACAGATGAACAAAATAACGAAATAAAAAAACTGAAATTAAATTTAAAAAAAGGCATGCAATCCACAGTTTGGGATGGTACTTACGAAGTATCGTCACCCATTAATTTTAATACCCCTGATTTAGATAATCCATATTATGAAGCGGATCAAGGTCACGAAGCCCTTCCTGGCAAATATTTTGCTCAAATTATAAAAGTTATAAATGATAAAAAAGAAATTTTATGCGAAAAAGTTTCTTTTCAAATTAAAACAATGCATCAAGGTTCACTTCCATCCAAAGATGTATTAAAGCAAATACAGCTTAATAATCAAATTGCTGAGTTCAGAAGAATAGTTCTTGGTTCTGCAGATTATTTAAATCATTTGAAAAATAGAATAAAGTATTTGAAATTAGGTATTACTAAAAGTGGTAATGGTCTTTTAAGTTTGGTTTCTGAAATGTTTATTTTAGAAAATCTAACAAAAGAATTAGACTTAAAGTTAGATGGAGATGTAAGTTTAGCGAAAAGAGAGTTTGAAATTATTCCTGGTTTTGTTGGAGATTTAGAAAACATGATTTCGTCTACTTGGTCACAAAGTTATGGTATTACAAGTACTTTAGAGGAAAAATACAATGAGTTAAAGGTTTCATTTTTACCGATTTATAAAAAAATAAAAGAACTAAAGTTTTTAACCGAACAATTTGAATTAAAAGCCGAAAACTTAAAAATGCCAGCTACTTACGGCAGATTACCTGAATTTTAACATTAGATTTTTTTATTTATTTGATTTTGAATATTTACTCATTTTTATCATCAATTGAGTCAGTGAGGTTATAATTATCTGTTTGAAATTATTTTAATGATTGAATTTATAAATTTTCATTTTTATTATTATTTTTGAGTAACTTTAATTTAATAATATATGAAAAAAAAAATATTTAAATTTACTAGTATTTTACTATGTATATCTTTTATAACAACTAATTTTTTTAAATTAAATGCACAGCAAACCTTTACTTTTACTAATGCTTCTGCAACCGGAGCGGCTGGTCCAACTCAAGCTCAAGTTAATTCGGCCTATGCTATTACAAATTTAAATGGTTTAGTAACATCAAGTAATGGCATTCAAAATTTCACAATAACAACGGGAGGTTTATATAGAATTCAAGCTTTTGGGGCACAAGGCTATGGTGGATTTGCTGGTAGAGGTGCAAAGATTGAAGGTGATTTTAATTTAATAGTTGGAACTGTTTTGAAGATTGTAGTAGGTCAAATGGGACAGGTAAACCCAGCATCTGGAACACTTCAATTCGGTGGTGGTGGCGGTTCTTTTGTATCTCTACTTAACAATACCCCTTTAGTTGTTGCTGGCGGTGGTGGCGGTTCTCATGCTACTTCTTATGTTGCAAGTTCTGCTGACGGTACAATTAGTACTACTGGAAATTCAGGTGTAGGTTCTACATCCGGCATAGGAGGAACAGGTGGGTCGGGTGGTGCAGCTATTTCTTCTGCCAATGGAGGTGCAGGTTTTTATGGTGATGGAGGTGGAACTATAGGCCCAGCATTATCTTTCACTAATGGTGCCGTGGGAGGTAATGTTGGTGCCTTGCAATCAGCAAACGGAGCAATAGGTGGCTTTGGCGGTGGTGGTGGCACTCAAAGTTGGAATAATAACCGCGGTGGCGGTGGTGGTGGCTATAGTGGTGGTGGTGGTGCATCTCTTGGACAGCCAGCTTGTTGGGGTGGAGGCGGCGGTTCATATAATAATGGAATTAATCAATTAAATGCTTCTGGATTTAATTTAGGTCATGGAAAAGTTATCATCACTCGATTATGCGATATTTCCTTAGTTCCATCCTCAAACCCAGTATGTTTAGGATCATCTGTTACATTAACAACTAATGCGGTGAGTGGTATTTTATGGAATACCGGTAGTACAGCAAATTCAATTGTAGTAACTCCAACAGCAACTACTGTATATTCAGTAACTGGAACAAGCACGGCCAATTGTATTACAGCTAATGCTGTTACAATAACAGTTCAAAATTTTTCTATAAGTGCATCATCATCAACTAACGCAGTTTGTTTAAGTAACACAGTTACTTTAACCGGAGCTGGCGCTAATACATATACTTGGTCAGGAGGCGTTTCTAACGGTGTTCCATTTACTCCATTAGCAACTACTATTTATACATTAAACGCAACTAACGCTTG
>SYAL01000055.1 GCA_005787585.1 Bacteroidota bacterium | reverse complement strand
ATTAAGAAAAATATTACTGAAATTATTGGAGAAACATTTTTGCTTTTACAAAAAAAAGAGCTAGATAATTTTAATACCGTTTTTTTTAATTCTAACGATGATCCTGACTTAGATATTAAAGGACTACCTTATTAACAAACTAATTGTAAAATTAGAAAAATATATCGCAGATAAACTATTCAAATTTATATAATTTTATAAATTATAATATGCGGTTTTTTTCAAAAATCAAACTTTTTATTTTTTGTATAACTATTTCATTGATTCTTTATTCATGCGAAGATGATGAGCATATTTACACGCCTAAACCAAAAGGTTATTTTAGAATAGTATTTCCGGAAAAAAAATATAGACTATACGATAGTCTTTGTCCTTATCAGTTTGAGATACCAACTTATTCTAAAATAGTTCTTGATAAGCAAAAAAATGCTGAGCCCTGTTGGCTAAATTTAGAATTCCCGAAATTTAATGCCACTATTTATTTGAGTTATAAAACTCTTAAAAAAGATAGTGACATTATTCGAAACTTTGAAAACTCTCATTACTTTGCAAATAAACATCAGATAAAAGCAACAGGTTTAGAAGAAATTCCTATTATTAGAGACAGTGCAAAAGTATATGGATTATTATTTAATATTTCTGGAAACACCGCCTCTTCGCTTCAATTTTATTTAACCGATAGTACTAAACATTTTTTGCGTGGTTCGCTTTATTTTAATTGCATTCCTAATAGTGATTCTTTAAAAATTGTAATTGATTTTTTAAAAATAGACGTGCTGCATTTAATTAAAACTACTCGTTGGAAAAAGGAATAACAATCTCTCTAATTAGAAACCATTAAAATACCATTAGCTGTATTAAAATTTGTTGCATAAGTTCGCAATGGCCACTGAGCTGGCCCTTGAATAATTTCACCATCAAATAATCTCCAACGAGAGTTACTAATCGAATCCTGAAGAGTAAAATTATCACTCATTACTTTTACTCTTGCATTAATGTTATTTGGCAAATAAGAAGATGTTCGTTCAAGTGCAACAAATTCTTCTTGAGATTTACGATAAATTACAATCCCATTAATACCTCCATCAAAATAAGCCCATCCACCAATAGATTGTAATGTAAAATTTAGAGGGTTATCTGGATATACTATCAGATTGACCGGGACAGAAGGTACTGGATTGTTTGCCGATGAATTTATATTTTGTTTTTTACAAGATGTAGCAAAAATTATAAACAAAAAAAGAGTTAATGTTTTCTTAAGATTCACGCACATAAACTGTAGCTTAATAAAATATATTTTTCTGAATTCATTTCGAGTTAATAATAGCTAAAATAAAAAAAGGATTCACTTTGTAATTAACAAAACACTAAATTTGTAAATAAATCAAATTTACAAAAAAATTGTGTCTATCCAAAATGAAGAAGATAAGGAAAAGGATATAACAAGAAACAAACATTTCGTGCCTTTATATTATGCATTAGTATTAGTTTTAGGTATAATCATAGGATATTTTTTTACTTATAATTCTAACTTCTCATCATCAATTTCATTGTTTGAAGATAAAAACTCAAACAATAAAATAAATAATTTATTAGAATATATTGACCAACAATATGTAGATACCATCAATAGAAAACAACTAGAAAATAAAACTATTACATCTATGCTTAAAAGTTTAGACCCTCACAGCGATTTTATACCTACCGAAGAATTAAATGCTGTTAACGAACCGCTTGAAGGCAATTTTGATGGCATTGGTGTTGAGTTTAATATTATTGAAGACACTATTAGAGTTGTAAATCCAATTGTAGATGGGCCTAGCGAAAAAATTGGAATTAAATCGGGAGATAAAATAATTAAAGTTAACAGCAAAAGTGTGGCTGGAATTAAAATTACGAATAAACAAGTATTTGAAAAATTACGAGGAAAAAGTGGTAGTGAAGTTAATTTAAGTATAATGAGATCTGGAATAAACAATCCTCTTGATTATAAAATTATAAGAGGACAAATTCCTATTTACAGCATTGATATCGCATACATTGTTAATCCAACAATTGGATACATAAAAATAAGTAGATTTGCTAGCACCACTTATGATGAATTCATTAAAGTCTTTAATGAGTTAAATAAAAAAGGAATGACAAAAATGATTTTGGATTTACGTGGAAATGGTGGCGGTTTTTTAAATACTGCTGTAAGTTTAGCAGATGAGTTTTTAATAAATGGTTTACAAATTGTTTATACTCAAGGCAAAGCTCATCCAAAAAAAATATACTCTGCTACCTCTAGAGGTGGATTTGAAAAAAATAAATTAGTTGTATTAATAGATGAAGGTAGTGCTAGTGCCAGTGAAATCGTTGCTGGAGCTCTTCAAGATAATGATCGTGCAACTATAATTGGCCGTCGTAGCTTTGGTAAAGGATTAGTTCAAGATCAGATTGATTTACCGGATGGTTCAGCCATCAGATTGACAATTGCACGTTATTATACGCCCACTGGAAGATGTATACAAAAACCATATGATAAAAATTTAGATGCTTATTATAATGAAGAATATGATCGTTATGAAAAAGGAGAATTATATCACGCCGATAGCATAAAAATAGATAAAACTAAACAATATAAAACTCCCGAAGGTAAAATTGTTTATGGTGGTGGTGGAATTATGCCTGATATATTTATCCCTCTTGATACAGTTAAATACAATCCATTAATTAATAAATTATTTAATTATGGAGTTTTAAACTCTTTTGCCTTTGAGTACACTGATTATAATCGCCTCCTTTTTTTAAAAAAATATAAAACGGCACAAGAATTTATTTTTAATTTTAAATTAGGTGAAAAAGAACTTGATTCCTTTAAAAAATACTTAATCACAAAAAAAATGACCAATATTTTTTTTACAGGAAAAGAAAAAGGATTTAATCAAATTTTAAAAGCCTTAATAGGAAGGAACTTATTTGATAAAGATGCTTACTACCCCATTTTAAACGAAAATGATACGGCTATTTTAAAAGCAGTTGAGATATTAAATAAAAAATAATTTTCATAAACTGTTAAAATTTTAGCTAGCAGTTCATAACAAGACTCAAAAGTTCGGTAAATTTGGGAAACAAAAATGGTACATAGCTAAATTATTTATCAAATAAAAATCAAAAAACCAAAAAATTCAACTTAAAAAGCTTTAGTATTTTTAAAAGATTTTATCAAAATTATAATTTCAATATTATTTTAATTATAATATTATTATAAAAAAAGCGAAGAAATAATAATTTCTTCGCCTAATATGAATGTTTAACAATAGAGCCTTAAATCTATTATTACAAGAATTAAGCTAACTTAACGTTAACAGCGTTTAAGCCTTTTTTACCTTCTTGTACATCAAAAGTTACATTATCATTCTCGCGAATGTCTTCTTGTAAACCTGATGCGTGAACAAAAATTTCTTGTCCATTGTCTTCTTTAATAAATCCAAAGCCCTTAGCTTCGTTAAAAAATTTTACTACTCCGTTTTTCATTTTTTTGTTTTTTTAGTCTTAATGTTGATTAAGACGGTTATTTATTTATTTATTTATTTTTTGTGTATCTGATTAATTAAATGGATGAGTAGATACAACCTCAATATTTGTTTTTATTAATTTGTTAATGTCTTTTAAATAAGATAATTCGTCGTGGGCACAAAAAGACAAAGCAACGCCACTTAAGCCTGCTCTACCAGTTCTTCCAATGCGATGCACATATGTTTCTGCCTGTTCAGGAATTTCATAATTAATTACATGAGATAATTTATCTACATCTATACCTCTTGAAGCAATATCGGTTGCAACTAAAATACGAATTGTTCTATTTTTAAACCCTTTTAATGCTCTTTCGCGTGCGCCTTGGGATTTATTGCCATGTATTGCTTCTGCAGAAACACCAATTGTATTTAAATCTTTTGCTACTTTATCTGCACCACGTTTTGTTCTTGTAAAAACAAGTGCGTGTTCGATTTTACCATTATTTAAAACATGTTTTAGCAACAAGCGTTTGTTTTCTTTTTTTACATAATAAACAGATTGCGAAACTAAAGAAGCGGAAGAAGAAATAGGAGTAACAGCAACATTAACTGGATTGTGAAGTATAGTATTTGCCAATTTCATAATAGCTGGAGCAGCTGTAGCAGAAAAAAATAAAGTTTGTCGTTTAATAGGAATTTTTGCGATAATTTTCTTAATATCATTAATAAATCCCATATCTAACATCCGATCAGCCTCATCAAGTACAAAATACTCTACCTGATTTAATTTAATAAAACCTTGATTGACTAAATCTAATAATCTACCTGGAGTAGCTACTAATATATCTACACCTCTTCTTAAATTATTAACTTGAGGCCCTTGAGAAACCCCACCAAAAATAGTGCAATGCGATATACCTAAATTTTTTCCGTAAGCTAAAAAATTATCACTTATTTGAGAAGCCAATTCTCGTGTTGGTGCAAGAATTAAGGCCTTAATTACACGATTTTTGTTGTTTTCTTTTTTAGCGTCCAATAATTGTAAAATTGGCAAAGCGAAAGCAGCTGTTTTGCCAGTTCCAGTTTGTGCACAACCAAAAATATCTTTTCTGTCTAGTATATGAGGAATAGATTGTTTTTGAATTGGAGTGGGTTCGGTGTACCCTTTTTTTTCAAGTGCCATAACTAGTGGCTTGATAAGTCTTAAGTTTGAAAATGTCATTAATTGTTTAAATTCGTTTATATTTTTTTACACGTGAATCATTTCACATTTATTGTGTTAATCTAAGAAAAGTGTAAAATTTATCGAATTGCAATTAAGGTGTTACAAACTGAGAGATATACAATCTTCTAAAGAAGAAGTACAAATATAAACAACTTATTAACAATAAACTAATTTATTTTCAAAAAACCGTTAATTTCAAATTTAAAATATGATTATTTGATACTTATTTAATTTTATTTAATTGATAATTAAGTCTTTTAGCTAACAATAGGTTAGGCCATCTTTAATTTTTTGTTTAGAAAACATTTTAAAACCGCTTCTCGATAATATTTGCAAAAAAACCAAGTACACTCGAAGCGACTGTGAGTTGAAAGTTCGGTGTTTTAAAACTTAAGTTAGTTCGTTAAAAAATTATGTCTCTTTAATTTTTTGTATCGATAACGCTGATTAGTTTCACAAGTATACCATCGACTTGGAATAAAAATTATTAAACAATAAATATAGTTATTTGTTATTAAATCTTATCAAATTAATATTATTTTCAGTATAAATTATAATATCACTAAAAATAGCAAAACCTTTATTGTTGTAAGTAAATTTGTATATGACCGAATTAATTTGTGATAATAAAACATTAAAGGAATTAGGATTTCCAAACATTATAACATACTTAGAAAAATATGCAGTTGGACCAACTGCTACACAAAGAATTCAAAATCTTCGTCCAACAAATAATGTAAATGAACTTTTATATACCCTAAAAGCCGTTCAAGAAATTGTTAATATAAAAAGAGCTAGCATAATTTTTCCGCAATTAGATTTTGAGGAAATTACACAGGAAATTCAATTACTAGCAATTAAAGATGCCGTTTTAACTGCAGAAAGTTTTTTTAGAATTTTGAATACATCGGAATTAATTAATGAAATACTTCAATTCTTTGAAATAAATACTGGGAAATACCATATAGTTAAATCAATTTTTAAAGACTGTTCTTTTAATAAAGAGATAATTAATAGTATTAACAAGGTTCTCGATAGCGGGGGAATTGTTAAAGATAATGCTTCAAATGATTTAGCTCTCATTCGCCAAAAAATAAAATCCTTAAAAGTACAAATCAATAGAAATTTTGAACGAGAACTCAAAAAATGGAGTAAAGAGAATATATTGGGAGAAACCTTTGAAACATTTATAAACGACCGCAGAGTTCTAACAGTTCAATCAACTTATAAAAGAAAAGTAGCTGGAAGTTTTTTGGGATCTAGTAAAACAGGAAGTCTCAGTTATGTTGAACCCCAAGCGAATTTGGCACTGAATCAGCAACTTGATTGGCTTATTGACGATGAAATTAAGGAAATTCGTAAAATTTTACAGCAACTTACAAGAGAAATAAGTTATCACTTACCGCTTATAATTGCATATCATGTAGCCCTTTGCAACTATGATTTTACTAATGCGAAAGCTAAACTTGCCATTGAAATGAATGCATGTCTTCCCACTATTGAGAAAACACCTCAAATTAAATGGAGCAATGCCTTTCACCCTATTCTTCGAAAAAACAATCAAATTCTTAATAGAACTACGCTTCCACAGGATATTGTACTGGATATTAATAAAAGAATATTGGTAATTTCTGGTCCAAATGCAGGTGGAAAAAGTATCACACTCAAAACTGTTGGATTACTCCAGGTTATGCTTCAATCGGGATTATTAATCCCAGTTGATTTAAATAGCAAGGCAAGTTTTTTTAATGAAATTTTATCAGATATTGGCGATAATCAATCAATCGATAATGAACTAAGTACATATACATATCGATTAAAAAGAATAAATCATTTTATACAGATTGCAACTAATCAAAGTTTATTTCTTTTAGATGAATTCGGCTCAGGTTCCGACCCGGATTTGGGAGGCGCAATAGCTGAAGTGTTTTTTGAATCTTTGTATGAAAAGGAGTGTTTTTGTGTAATTACAACACACTATACAAATATAAAAATTAAAGCTAACCAACTTGAAAAGGCAATAAATGGGTGTATGTTGTTTGATGTTTCTACATTGAGGCCATTATTTCAACTATCAATCGGACAACCAGGTAGTTCGTTTACTTTTGAAATTGCGAAGATTGTTGGAATAAGTGATAAAATTATTAAAAAAGCTTTAGATTCATTAGGTGATAATAAAACACGTTTCGATGAATTATTAAGCAGCTTACAAAAAGATAAAAACGAAATTGAAGAGCTCATCAGAAAAAAAATTTTAGCTGAAAAAAAATTAAAAACATCAATTTCGTTTTATGAATCGATGAATGAAAAATTAAATCACCGTTTACAGGTTACAAATAATTCCATTGAAGATAAAACCAAGCAACTATACTTAGGAAAAAAACTTCAAGTATTTATTGAAAGATTTAATAGCAAATCAAAAAAAATAAGCGTTAACGACCAACTTATGGATGAAATTAAGCGAATGATTATTATAGAAAAGTCGAAACAAAGCCCAAAAATAATTACACAAGTTAAATACAAAAATGAAGATAAGCCAATGAGCGAAAAACAAATTGAAGAAATAAAAGTACTAGATAAAATTAAAGTAGGTTCTAAAGTAAGTATTAGTTCTACGCGGCAAATAGGTATTGTAGATAGAATAAAGGGCGATGATGTCTATCTAGAAATTGGAAATATCAAAATGAAAATCAAGAAGTCTAAATTAATACTTCTTGATTAGTTAAATAATTTTATTAGAATGAATTTTTAATAGACAAATAGTCCCATTTTATTTTATCTAATATCAACCTCATCAACAAAAATAAAGGCTTCACCGCCTTTACCTTGATGCCAATCAGGTAATTTTCCGAAATTTTTTGCAATAATCTTTATATATCGCGTTGTAACTGGTTTAGCAAATTGTTTTTTAAATTTAGCTACTTTTACTTCATTGTCTGTCGGTTGATACTGATTATCAACTCCATCAATTAGGGTAAATACTTTATTATCGTTTGAGCTATAAAAATTAACGCGTTGAGGAAAAAGAATCCAAGAACGAGAATCTTGTAAAAATCCCAAAATAAAAGAGCTCACTAGTTTATTATCTTTAAAATCAATTACGCACTCAAAATCTTGCCCTTGGTAGCCTAACCAATTTCCCTTTCTCCAATCAACATCTCCATAAATTCCATCAATTAATGATTGATCTCCTTCAGAACAGTATTGTGAATTAGCTTTTGAACTAATTTTAATATCATAATTATATTTTAATTTAAAAAATTTAGCGGTACTTGTTACACTGCTATCTGTATCTGAAAATAATTTTGATTTTACAAAACAATTCGTGTCAATCAGGAAAGATTTATCATAAACTTTAGATTTATAATTTGGTTCTGAACCGTCGAGAGTGTAAACTAACTTATTAGCAGAAGTATTAATTTTAGATATAGAAATTTCTAATTTATTTTTAAATACTTGAGAAACTGAATTAATAATAGGTGCAGGGACAATAGAATTTCCAAATTGATTTGAAGATGGGAATGTAGAAGTGCTTTTACCAAAATTTGATTTTAAATCTTTTGATTCAGAAAAAATATAATCTAAACTTCCTCCATTAGTAATTGCAAAATAATTTAATTCGGTACTTAAAGTTTTTTGATTATTTAGTTTAATTAATTCTATTTGAGACTTATTTTGATTTTGATTAGAAGTAATTGTAAAACTTTTTCCATTTTCTAAATTAATTTTTATTTTATCAAAAATAGGGGCGCTAGTAACAAATTGAGGAGAACCAGGACAAAAAGGATAAAAACCTAAAGCACTAAAAACATACCATGCACTCATTTGACCACAATCTTCATTTCCTATTAAACCATTAGGCGAATTTTGATAAAAATTATTGCAAATTTGCTGAACCATTGAAATTGTTTTATTAGGTTTTCCAACATAATTGTAAAGATATGCCATATGATGACTTGGCTCATTACCATGAGCATATTGACCAATAAGACCTGTAACATCAGCTTGATCTCGACCAGAAGTTTTATCTTTAGTATTAAATAATTCGTCGAGTTTATTTTCAAAATTTATTAAACTACCGTGAAGTTGAATTAATCCTGAAATATCGTGTGGAACATAAAAAGAATATTGCCAACTATTTCCTTCGGTGAAATGGTTATTAATTTCGTTAGGTGAAAAAGGAGATAACCAGTTGCCATTTTTTCTAGGTCTCATATTACCTGAAGAAATATCAAATAAATTTTTATAAGATTGAGCGCGTTTTAGGTATAACGATAAATCTTCTTGTTTATTTAATTTTTGAGCTATTTGAGCAATACAAAAATTATCGTAAGCGTATTCTAAAGATTTGCTAACACTTTCCCCTTCGTCAGAAATTTCTAAATATCCTTTTTTATTAAAAATAGGGGTTCCATATGCTGAATAATTTGAAGCAGCTTTAACTGACTCGTACATTTTATTTACATCAAAATTATTTATTCCTTTTACAAAAGCATCTGCAATAACGGAAACAGAATGAAATCCAATCATACAATCAGTTTCGTTAGCCGATAATTCCCACATCGGTAATCTACCAGACTGTTCGAATTGTTTTAAAAATGATTGAATAAAATCTGAAGTTCTATTTCTTTCGATCACAGTAAATAGTGGATGTAAAGCTCTATATGTATCCCAAAGCGAAAAGACAGAATAATTAGTAAAGCCCTCAGCTAAATGAGGCTGATTATCTCTACCCCGATAATTACTGTCAACATCCATATTTAAGGAAGGATGAATAAAACAATGATAAAGCGAAGTGTAAAATGTTGTTAATTTATCTGGACTTTGATTTTCGGAATCGATTTCAATTTTATGGAGTTGTTTATTCCAGTGGGAAGCGGCTTCTTGTTTATACTTTTCAAAATCCCAGTGTGTGGCTTCAGCTTCCATATTTTTCATTGCACCCTCAATACTTATAGAAGAAATAGCTACTTTTATTAGTAATTTTTTTGATTCTTTAAGTCTAAAAGTAAAAAAAGTACCCTCAACTCTATCATTGGGTTGAGAGTGATTTGGATAAAATTTATTATCTTTTACAAATTCAATGTTAGTAAACGGTGTAGAGAATTTTATAACAAAATAAACATACTGTTCTTTTGCCCATGCTTCACTTACTCTAAAACCTCCAATTGTAGAATCATTAATAACTTTAACGTTACAAAATAAAGTTTTATCACGATGCAATAAATCTAAAACTAAATTAACTTCACCAAAATTAGGGAAAGAGTAGCGATGAAGCCCAACTCTTGGCGTAACTGTAAGTTCTGATTTAATTTTATGTTTATTCAACAAAACTTCATAATAACCTGCTGAGGCTTTTTCAGTATTATGTGAAAAGGTAGAAGAGTATTCTTTATTATTTAAAGTAGGCTTGCTAATCGTTGGCATAATTAAAATATCACCCCAGTCTGAGCAGCCAGTTCCACTTAAATGAGTATGAGAAAATCCATAAATCAAATTATCACTATAATGATATCCGCTACAGCCATCCCAACTGCCATCAACTCGTGTATCAGGGCTTAATTGCACCATACCAAAAGGTAAAACAGCACCAGGAAAAGTATGGCCATGACCATCAGTACCAATAAAAGGATTTACATACTGAACATAATTTATTTGACTAAAACCAGAAAAAGTATAAAGAAAAATAAAAAAAATAAAAAAAGTTTTTTTAAATAACTTGAAACAAAGATGATGATTGAATAATAAAATCATAATATATTTTTTAAGTAAAGTTATAAATTATTAAGTGAAATAGCTTTTAAATTAATCGTAAATTTTGGTTTATTTGGTTGAATTACTTTTACCAATTTAATCTCTCCACTTTCTAAATCAAAATAATTATCGTCTAAAATTATATTTTGATTTTGATCATATAAATAGAGGTCTTTAATAAACACATTTGTAGTTATTTGAAATGTATTATAATTAATATTTTTAATTCTGATTTCTGGTTTTTTTAATTCTAATTTTTTTGGCTGAGAAAAAAAATAATTATTTGAATTAGTAATTTTCATATTTTGAACTATTTCTGCTTTCAAATAAGAGCTTGTAGAATCGAATGATGGTAGTTCTTTTTTAGATATTAAAGTATGATTTACACGAGAATTGTTTAGTTCTATTGAAAATGATTTTTGCCATATTAAATCAGATTTAAAGTTTAAAATTTTTAAATTTAATGTTATATTAAAATCTTTTAATGAGTCGGTAAGGCATGATATTTGATAATAATCTTTTTTATTACTAATTGAAACCATTTGATTATTAAATGTCTTTTTTAAAGAATAAAATAGAGCTTTTGGTTGCCCAAAATAATCTATTGCACTCCAAGAAGAACCTGGCCAACAATCATTTAATTGCCAAAATAAAGTACCCATACAGCGAGGCTTATTTATTCGGTGAGCCTCAATTGCTTTTTTCATACCATCTCTTTGTACTAATTGTGAAACATATATATAATCTTGAAAGTTTTGAGGGGTTTTGTAAGAATAATCTAAATAAGTTTGAATAGTTTCGAAACCAGTTTTATGTTTTTGATGTGATTTAACAGACAAAGAATTTAATTTTAATTGGTTTGAATCACAAAAAGTTTTAAAAGTAAATAAGTTAGGCATTGATTGAAAACCAAATTCGCTCATAAAGCGACCTACATTTTTTTGATAAATATCAAAAGACTCCATTCCCCACCAAACTCCCCAATAGTGTGAGTCGCCTTGCTTTAAACTTTCGGAATGACCCCATCCAATAGAAGGAGATGAATTCCAATAAGGTATTTCTTTATTAAAATCGTTAATGTATTTAGGGATAATTGAATGAAATAATTTTTGATAATCATTCCAAATAAATATTGAATCTTTTTGAGTATAATGATATTGCTTTTGCCATCCCCAATTATACCAAGCTTCATTTATTTCGTTATTTCCACACCACAATGCTAAACATGGATGGTTTCTTAATCGAATGAGTTGTTCTTTAATTTCTTCTTTAACATTATTAATAAACTTTTCATCTCCAGGATACATGGCACAAGCAAACATAAAATCTTGCCACACTAAAATCCCTTTTTCGTCGCAAGTTTGATAAAAATCATCATCGCCGTAAACTCCACCTCCCCATATTCGAAGCATGTTAAAATGAGAATTTTTGTATAAGGTTAAATCATTTAATAAATCAAGTTTAGTTTTTTGTTTTAAAAAAATATCTTGAGGTATATAATTAGCTCCTTTCATAAAAACAGGAACATTATTTAATTTAAAATAAAATGAAGTTCCTGTAGAATCGGGCAAATTAATTAATTCGATGGTTCGAATACCAATAGGAATTTTTACTGTAGATATTATTTTTTTTGAATTAAGTAATTTGCAAGATAATTGATATAAATATGGATCACCCAATCCATTACTCCACCACAACTTTGGTTTTTTTATTTTTAATGTTAAAGTATCGATATTAATTCCTTTTTTTAAAACTATAGATTTTGATTGATTTATTGATGGAGTTTTAATTATGTTATCAGACAATTGATCGATATTATATTTGAATATGCCAACCATATCAGACAAAGTTTCGATGACAACATCTATAATAGCTAGTGAATCGCTTATACTTTTAACTAAATAATGCCAAGAATTAATTTTAGGCCCGCTCCAAGCAATTAATTTAATTGGTTTCCAAATACCGCAGCCAACAAAACGTGGACCAAAATCCCAACCATATTGAAATTGAGCCTTTCTGGTAAATACTCTTTCACCCTCAGGTAAAGTATAGCTTAATTTTTTAGCTTCAATTTTGGCTTTTTTTACTGCAGATTCAAAAAAAATACGCAAAGTATTATCTCCAAAATGCAATTGCCTTTTTACATCAATTTTCCATGATCTAAACATATTATTGGCTTGAAGAATTAAAGAATCATTTAAAAAAACCGATGCATAAGTATCTAATCCGTCAAAAACTAATTCAATACACTTGTTTTTTAATAGAGAAGTATCACAAGTAAAATATGTTTTATATTCCCAATCTTCATTTTCAACCCACTGAACCTTCTTTTCATTATCAGAATAAAAAGGATCAGGAATTAATTTATTCGTAAATAAATCATTAAAAATATTTCCTGGAACGATTGCATTAAAATAAGTTTGAGATGATTTTTGTTTGAATTGCCATGAAGAATTCAACAATATTTCTTTTACTTGCGAATAAAAAAAATTATAACCAAAAATAAAAATAAAAAAATAAATACTACGTTTATTCATTAATCAAAAAAATTTGTTTCATTTTTTTTATTTCTTTTGAATCACAAATTTCATAATTATTTAAAATAGCAGCAGAATGAAATTCAGAACATTTTGTATATGAACATATGTCATTTAAATTTTCAGATCGAATACCACCGCCAGGCATTATTTTAATATGATTACCAAATTTATGTTGTATTTTTTTAATATTTTCTTTTCCATCAATAGCGTTAGATTTGCCTCCTGAAGTTAAAACTCTGTGAAAACCTAAATCAATTAAGGTTTTAAATGCAGCTTCAAAATCTTTACATTCATCAATTGCTCGATGAAAATTTAAAGACATTGACTTAGCGATAGAAATAATCTCGATGCATAATTTAACATCAATTAAATCGTGATTTGTTAAACAACCAAACACAATTCCATTCACATTTTGTTCATTACAAAAACGAATACTTTGTTTAATTGTTTCAATTTCGTTTCCAGTATATTCAAAAGATCCGGATCTTGGTCTAATCATTACATGAACTGGAATAAGTAATTTTGACTTAACATCTTTAATAGTTTGAAATGAAGGCGTTAAGCCACCTTCTGTATAGTTTGCGCACAATTCTATTCTATCTGCACCCATTTCTTGAGCTATAATTGCAGATTCAAGATTAAAACATGCTATTTCTAATATTTTACTCATCAGAATTATAATAAACTTTTTGCATCAAGAAGCTGATTATTAATCTCTGAAGAATAAACAGCATAATTAAATCCTTTCTGTAAACAATAAGCACCATGTTGGCCTTTTTTATTAATTGCAATAAAACCAATTTGTATTTCGCTTAAAGGTTTATTTCTATTTTTTGCACTAAAAATAATTCTTTCTACAGCTTTTTTACAAGCCTCTTCAGGACTATACCCTTGACGCATTAATTCTACAACAGTATGACAACCAGCAACACGAATTACTTCTTCGCCATGTCCAGTTGCAGTTGCAGCTCCAACCTCATTATCTACAAACAAACCTGCACCAATAATTGGCGAATCTCCAACCCTTCCGTGCATTTTAAAAGCCATTCCGCTGGTTGTGCAAGCACCAGATAAATTTCCATTCATATCCATAGCCACCATACCAATAGTATCATGATTTTCGATATTCACTTTAGGTTTATACTCGGATTTTTTTAACCATTCCTTCCATTCATCATCAGATTCTTTTACCAACAAATTTTCTTTTTTAAATCCTTGCGATAATGCGAAATTAAGAGCGCCATCACCTACTAGCATAACATGAGGTGTTTTTTCCATTACAGCTCTTGCTACTGAAATAGGATGAATAATATGCTCTAAACAAGCAACAGAGCCGATATTTGAAAAGTCATCCATAATACAAGCATCTAAAGTAACTCGTCCATCCCTATCTGGTCTTCCACCATAACCCACACTTCTCTCTTTAGGATCTGCTTCTGGAATTTTCACACCAGCTTCAACAGCATCTAAAGCTCTACCATCAGAAGATAACACTTTCCATGCTTCGGCATTAGCTTCTAACCCAAAACGCCAGGTAGAAATGACAATAGGTTTAATTGTTTTTTTTGAATTAATCGAAATAATTTCAGCAGCTTTATTTTTATTAAATGCAGAAAGAGATGCCGTTAATACCGATAACTTTAAAAATTTCCTTCTATTAAAATTCATAATTAATTAATTTTAATTTCATCGCAAAATAACCAAGAATTTTCGCCTGCACCTGGTTTACCAGATAGTATTTTACCGTAATTTTTAGCGATTATTTTTGCATACATTGCTTTTTGTTTTTTAAAATTAAATTCAGCCACCCTATCTTCCTTAATTTGATTAGATTTTAATTTATCAATCTCAGTAAAATTTATTCCATCTTCAGATAAATACAAAAAAACTTCAGTTGGTAAATAAATCCAATTAAGTTCTTCTTTCAAAAATCCAATTTCTAAATGACTAATTTGCTGATTTTTATCAAGATTAACAATAAGATTAATATCATCTCCACTCCAGCCCAACCACTGATCGTTAATTCTTGGGAGTTTAGCTGATTCTCCATTTAGTAAGGTAAAATATCCACCTGAATTATAATATTTACTTGGTGGAGTTTTAAAAATAATTTTCTTGTTTGTTGCTTTATTAATTTGATATTGTCTTGAAGCAATTTTACCTTTTATTTGATCATTTTTATATAAAGCAGATTTAATATTAACTTGACCGTTTAATTCTATAGGTGCGTTATATTTTATAGAATTTATGTTTGGATCTGATCCATCAAGCGAATAGTATATATCACCTAGAGTAGAATTGGCATAAAGTTCTATAAATAATTTTTGATTATTAATATCGTTTCTAATTTTATAATTTATTTGATATAAAGCTTTAGCATAATTAACTTTTAAGTTATCTAATAGTGTAAAATGTTTTTGTAAACGTACCAAAAAATTAGTTTCGTTTTTGTTTTCAAGATGTGTCCACAAAACCTCTGATAATGCGGCCATTCTTGGCATTGACATATACTCTACTTGTTTTTCGTTTAAAATGTATTCTGTCCAAACATTAGCTTGAGCTCCAATTACATATTTTTTTTGTTCATCATTCAATTCTTTTGGAATTGGATTGTATGAGTACACTTTTTCTAATGAAGTAAATCCGCCTATTGCCAATGGCTCGTCCGATGGAGAAGCTTGATAATGATCAAAATAACAATACGTTCCTGGCGACATTACGACAGAGTGATTATCTTTTGCAGCGGCAATTCCGCCATCTTCACCACGCCAACTCATCACGGTGGCATTTGGAGCAAGTCCTCCCTCCAAAATTTCATCCCATCCAATTATTTGTCTTCCTTTACTATTTATATATTTTTCTATTCGTTTAATAAAATAACTTTGTAATTCGTGTTCATCTTTTAAATTTTCTTTTTTAATAATTGATTGACATTGTAGACATTTTTTCCATCTCGTTTTCGGGCATTCATCACCACCAATGTGAATATATTTACCCGGAAATAAAACCATTACTTCGTCTAAAACATCTTTCAAAAATTGTAGCGTAGAGTCTTTAGTACAAAATACATCTTCAAAAACACCCCAACCCTTAGCAACTTCTTGAGGATTTCCAGTACAAGATAAAAATGGATAAGAAGCTATTGCTGCTTGAGAATGACCTGGCATTTCAATTTCTGGTAAAATGGTGATTTGTCTTTTTTGAGCGTATGCAACCACATCTTTGATTTCTTCTTGAGTGTAATAACCTCCATAATTTATTGTATCGTAATTACTATCACTATATTTTCCAAACATAGTTCCTTTTCTCCATGCACCAACCTCGGTTAACTTAGGATATTTTTTTATTTCAATTCTCCAGCCCTGATCATCAGTTAAATGCCAATGAAAAACATTTAATTTGTATAAGGATAAAAAATCAATGTAACGCTTAATAAACGATATTGGAAAAAAGTGGCGGCTAACATCTAAATGCATCCCTCTCCACTTAAAAGCAGGTTCATCATTTATAATTAAATTGGGTAATTTAATTTTAATAGAGGTTTGATTATTTATTAATTGAATTATACTTTGCAAAGCATAAAAAATACCTGCAGTATCTCCTTTAATTATAATTTTTTCAGAATTAATAATTAATTGATATGATTCATTAATTTGACTTGGTTCATTTATACATTGTAATATAACAGTATTTATTTTGGAAGAATCGTTTGTTTTTAAAAGTTCGAATTGATTATTTTTTTTTAAAAAATCATTAAAATAATTAATATGATTTAATAATATTTTATTATTGTAAAAAATAGTTGTTTTTTTTGATAATAAAAATTCTCCTTTTATTATTTTACATTTATTGGGTAAAGGTATAATAGGTAGAGTAAAATCTGTTTGTGAAGAAGAAAAGCTAATAATTAAAATAAAAATAAATGAAAAAAGGCGCTTTATCATTTTAAATACATTATTTTAATTTTTGTTAATGATTAATAGGCTGAGTTGGTTTAGTATCATTAAGACCTTGTTTAATTAGAATGCTTTTTACTTTCCAGCCATAAAACGCCAAATAAGCAAAACAAAAAACACCAATAATATAACTACTTTGAATTCCAATACTTTCAGAAACTGATCCTTGAAACCAACTTACGATTCCCCCGCCCATAATCATCATAATTAAAAAACTACTTCCTTGACTGGTGTGCTTTCCCAGACCACAAACTGCTAAAGTAAAAATACACGGCCAAAGAGTGCTACAAAAAAGACCAACACTTGTAAATGCATAAACACTAATCATTCCGCCAGTAAACATACCCGTAAATAATGCCAAAATTCCAAGACATGAAAAAATCAACAGCATTCTAGCAGGATCGCCTTTACTTGCAATATCTGCAGCAATTAAAACTAAAATAATTAATGCGTATACATAAAATGGGGATAAATCATGTTTTGCAATTGCATTAACAAATAAGAAAATACCAAATGCTAAATATGGAGCTAAAAAACGAAGTATTTTTTGTGTACTCATATTATCTGTAAAAGCTTCAACGGCTCCAGTCCAACGACCAATCATCAAACTAGCCCAATATAATGAGATATATGGAGCTATATCAGCAATGGTAAAACCTAATTTTGATTCCATGTATGCAGGTAAATTACTAGCGGTAGAAACTTCAACACCAACATAAAGAAAAATAGCAATCATTCCCAAAACTAGTTGCGGATAATGTAATGCAGATTTTTTTAAAGAATTTTTATCATCGCTAGATTCTAAGATAGTTTCGGGATGTTCGGGTAAAGAAGAAAATTTTAATAATATAGCTAAAATAAGAAAAGCGGCGCCTAATACTAAATAAGGTATTTTTACACTTTCTATACTAATATCAGTTTTTCCATTGGCTGCTGATCCAAAAATAGCAAAACTTACAATTAGCGGACCAATGGTGGTTCCAAAATTATTGATACCTCCTGCCAAAGTTAAGCGTTGAGACCCTGTTTTTATTGGGCCTAATGCAATTGCAAGTGGATTGGCAACAGTTTGTTGAAGAGAAAAACCTAAACCAACCGCAAATAAACCAGCAAGCATTAAGGGATAAGAACTAGCATTAGCAGCTGGATAAAATAATAAAGTACCAAGTGCAGAAATGACTAAACCTAAAGCTAAACCGTTTTTATAACCTATTTTGTTTACTAAATCTTGTTTTATTAACAAAGATATGGCCATGTATATTAATGAACCAAAAGTATAGGAAATATAAAAAGCAATGGATACAAATTGACTTTGGCTTTGTGTCAAATCAAAAGCTTTTTTAAACACTGGAATTAATATATCATTACTGGCAGCAACAAATCCCCAAAAAAAGAAAACTGAAATTAAGGTAACAAGCGCGGAACGATTAGTTTGCATAAATAATTTTTAAGCGAATATATAAAAATCATATTGTTTATCAATATTTCTCAGATAAATAGTTTAAATTGTTTATTTATCTTTGAAATTCAAAACAAATAAAATTTAGTCTTATATAATTCAAAAAAAATAAAAAAATGCAATTACTTTCACCAGTAAACTTTTCTGATTACGAATTACTTGATTGTGGCGATTTTGAAAAATTAGAACGATTTGGAAAATTTATAAGTATAAGGCCCGAACCTCAAGCTGTATGGCCAAAAACATATAGTAATTCAGAATGGGAAAAAATAGCTCATATTAAATTTGTACCAAAATCATCAAGTAGCGGCGAATGGAAAAAATTGAAATCAATGCCAGATCAATGGACCATTAATTATACTTTAAAAACAAACGAACAAAATAAAAACACATCTCAAAACTTAGTATTTCGTCTTGGGCTAACCTCGTTTAAACATGTTGGTATTTTTCCTGAACAGGCAGTTAACTGGGATAAAATTTATAACTTTTTAATAAATAAACAAAAACCTAAATTTTTAAATTTATTTGCTTACACCGGCGGAGCATCTATTGCTGCTCGGGCTTCAGGAGCAGATGTTACTCATGTTGATAGCATTAAACAGGTAGTAAGTTGGGCGAATGAAAATATGAAAAATTCAAATTTAGATAACATTCGCTGGATAATAGATGATGCTTTAAAATTTGTAAAAAAAGAAATTAGGCGTGGTAATATTTATCAAAGTATTATTCTTGACCCTCCATCATTTGGTCATGGGCCAAACGGAGAAAAATGGAAGCTAGAAGATAACATTGCAGAAATGATTGAGGGGGTTCTTCAGTTAGTTGATACCAGAGAACATCTTTTAATCTTAAATGCATACTCTTTGGGTTTTTCAGCTTTAGTTCCTGAAAATCTTTTAAAACTTTTTGCAAACAAAAATAAATCTGAGTTGAGTATTGGCGAATTATATTTAAATGCGAAAAGTGGGGTTAAATTACCACTTGGCGTTTGGGGAAGTTTACAAAAAAAGTAAAAAAATTAAGCTTCAACCTCTGTAACGATACTAGGAAAAATTCGAACATTGTTGTTTTCTTCTCGGCGAAATTGATAAGTATATTTATAATGACTTTCCAAACCACTTTTGTTGGGTAAACCATTTATCATCATAATATTTCTATTTTTTGCAAAACGTAATAATTCTCTTAAATAGTGCGAAGAAATTTGACCGACTTCATCAATAATACAATGTACTTTAAAATCTTTACTACTTCGGTGACTAGATTCTTTAATAAAAACATGTAATAAAGTAATATATATAATTGCCTTTACTAAAATGTCAGTACCAGTACTTCCAATACTATCGATCTTATGAGTCCATCCGGTTTCGTTCATACCTTCTTTAATATTGAATTTTAATTCGAATAAATCTTGCAATCTAATTTCTTCTTGCTCTTGTTCTTTAATTGCATTGCGTAATTGTTCTAATAATTTAACTGCCTTTCCACTTATTTCTCTTTTTTGTCCAGTTGCAAAATCAGTATTAAATAAACCTTCATTATAAACAAGTCCATTTTCTTGTCTGAACTCTTGAATGCGTTTTAATAATTTATATACTTTATTATCTGATTCTTCCAAACGAATTTTAATAAATTCAATTAATTTACTTTCATCAAATTCTGCTTTTTTAAAATCTTCTGCAATTAAAGTGATAATATGTTGTATTTTGTCTTTTTGTCCACTAAGTTCATTAACTTTATTTGCAATACTATCGGTAACTAAACCAATTTGAGTAGCTGTTTCTGCAATTGATAATTCAATTTTATTTTCATTAATAAAAGAACGGAGATTTTGAGCAAACCTTTCATATTCTCCTAGAGATGCATCATTACGAATAATAAAATTAAAGTGATTATCTATTCTAAATTTACCCGTAAATTCATTAACATATCTTTGAAAGGTACCATACTCTTCATTAAAATGTGAATCATTTTTTAATAATTGTGTACATAAATCCAAAATATTATAATTAGTTCTTTTTGCTTCGGCACGTTCTATAATGTCAGAATATTTTGAATAAACAGGCGTTTCTCTGAAATTGTTAGTATAAAAATTAATACCATTATTAAAATTAATTAATTCCTCGTCAAAAGCTCGTTTTTGCTTATTTAATTCCATTCTTTTTAAATTATACTTAGCCGTAACTTCTTCTAATTGGACAGATAAATCATTATTACTTTTAATAAACTCTTCTTTTTTTTGAATCATATCAGGAAGTTTATCAAAAATTTCTCGTTTATCTTTAAGGTAGTCACTAATAATTTGAGAATACTGTTCAATATCTTTTAATAAAGATTTAATTTCTTTCATTTTATCCTCAATAATTTTTATTTGTTTAGAATCAACACCTTTCTTTTTAAAATTACTATCTTTTTCTTTAGATAATTTTCCTTCTTTAATTTCATATTCCTTAACTTGATTTTTCTTTTCAACTTCAATTTCAGAAATTTCGGTTTCTTGTTTTATTTTTAAATCTTTTAAACGATCTTCATTATAATTTTTTAATTTATCAAACTGTTTATTAAAATCATTAATCAAATTATTTTTTTTCTTATTAAAAATAGACAATTCTTCTTCAATAATATTTAATCTTTGGCGATTACTGGAAAGAGAATCTTCAATTTCTTTTCCTGCTTTCGAATTCCAATCCTCTAATTCTGCAACTAATTTTTGTTCTCGTTTATCAGATAATTCTAATGAATATGATAGCACCTTGGCATCTTCTTTCATTTCTCCTAAACTTTTACCGTATTTGTCGGCAGCTAGCATTTTTTCTTCGCTATTGGCAGTTTGAAATTGTGTTAAAGACTCTTCTAAATCTCTAATTTGAGCTAACCGTTCATTCTTATCAAACTGATATTCTTCAATTGATTTAGATACTATTTCAACTGGTTCTAAATTTAAACTAATACCATATAAAGTATCGATGGTTTCTTTTTTTAATTTAGGAGATATATCTGTTCTAAATAATAATTTTTCGTTTACAACTTTGCCAATATTTTGATGCCAATTTTTTACATTTTTTTCTAAAAATCCATAAAATGCATCGTTTTGAATGTCTAACTTTTGTTCAATTTCTTTTATTTCGGTTTTAAGTTTTATAATTTCTATGTTGGTTTGATTAACTCTATTAGTTAAGGCAGTTTTTAATTTAATTTCAATATTTTCCCATTCGCGCTGAATAGTTTGGGCCATATTATGTTTAATGGCACGTTCGCTCTTATTTTTATAGCTTACTGCTCTTAACTCAGCTAGTTCATTTTCTATATTTTTAATTTCTTGTTCATAAAAGCGAGTGCTTCGAATAATCTTTTCTTCGCTCTTCATTTGATTAAATTCAATTTGTTTGGCCGTTTCTTCAGAATTTATTTCAATAAGACTCTCCTCTCGTTTTTTCTTTAATTCAACGTCACTTTTGTTAAATTCATTTTTTTGTAATAATTGTAATTCATTGTAATGATTAAATATTTCGCTAGTACGACTATTAATTTTGTTAACATAAGCACTTTTGTCATTACGCAATTGTTCGATAAGTGAGGTGTATTTTAATTCTATACTAGACACATTAGAGGTTAAACTTTCATATTCGCGTCGGGCTATATTCATTTCAACTGTAAGCTTTTCTCTTTCTTGATTTTTAACAAGAGCTTCTTCAATATTTTTTTCACTATATTCTTTTAATTTTTTATTTGATTCGCGAATCGTTCTATCATAATAACCTATTTCTTCACGAATATCGTTTTGTTTATTTTCTATATTATCTTTTGACTGTTTAAAATCTGCCTCAAGTTTCTCTAGTTCCACTTCTTTTAGTTTCGATGCGTCTCTCATAGATTCATTTTGATTTTCAGCAAAACGTAAACTACTTCCTAATTTGTCGGCCATTTCTATTTGAGAACCTTTAAGCATATGAACCTGATCATATTTTTTATCAATTAATTCGATTAGCTGAACTGATTCTTTTTTGAGATATGTTTCTATATCAGAATATTTTTCGTTGAATTGACGTAATTGTCTTTCAACTTGTTCTAGTTTAATACTACTATTTTCAGTAGTTAAAGAATTAGCAATAAAGTCCTTAATAAATCTCGAATCAACGCTACTTTTTGATGATAAAAAAACATTGGTAATTGATTTAGGAATGTTTTGATATTTTTCGTTTCCTTTTAAAAGATGAAATTTAGATAATTGTTTATCTGTTTCGGTTCCAAAAATTATATTTCGATATCGTTCAAATGTATCGATTTGATTAGAAATGTAAATGCCTTTTTTTTCCAAACCAGCAACAATTTCTTTAATTTTCATAGCTTCATCATTTGCCGTGAAAAAAAAGTCAGGGTCAAAAGGAGCGTCAACAAATCTAAAAACAATTTTATTATGGCGATAAACAATTACAAAAAAGGATTTATCTTCGGTAGAAATTTCGTAAATCAAATAAGAATTTTCATATCTAAAATAATGCTCCTCAAATGGTTTTTGAGAGGCAGAAATACCTAATCCGCGACTGTTAGCACTATAAAAAAATAAAATAGCCCTTTGCAAAGATGTTTTACCAAAATTATTAGTTCCTACAAAACAAGTATTTCCACTTAATTCAATATCTGCATACTTTACATTTGAGATATTAATTTCAACAATTCTATTTAAAATTCTACAGTTGTTTTCCATTTAGTTATTGTTATTCTAAAATCTTTATTATTAGATAAAATTTTTTAATTATTAAATATTTTAAGTAAATTGAATAAATATTAATTGTAAATCAACCCGCTTGAACTATCATTATCTATACCGGTATCTTCATAAATGGCAACCGAATTAATAACATCTAATAAATATGAGTAAGCATCCAGTACTTTATAAGATTCAGTTTTTTCATCTTCCATTTCTAAAAAAGAATCTCTACTCATTAAATCGCATATTTCTCTCACTTTATTATGAAGAGTTTCTGAACGGTATAATGGTATTTTCTGTAGTTTTTGTTTTAAGCGCACATTAGCATTACACTCTTCAGCTATTTCGCTGGGTCTAAATCGGCTACCAATAGTTATTTTATTATCCATACTTGCTAATAAATCAACAATATCAATATAGCGTTCAAATCGTTCTAATTTCTTTTCGAGTTCACTATTTGTTTCTCCTAATTTTGAGAAATAAAAAAAATTATTTCCTCTTTCAATGTTATAACGTATTACATTAAAATAAGCTTGAAAACGATCAAAATTATCTGGATTATTTATTACATCATATAATCTGTTCATACCCTCTTTAGTACCATTACTTGAAATAAAATTTCCACGAGCCATTAACGAAAATATTTCATGTGTTTGTTTGGGTAAATTAAAATCTTCTGCTAGCATATGTTTAATATTAAATTTAAATTTTATCTTTCTTATCTTTTTCTTTTATGGGAAGAATTAATGTATAACCTAAACGTTTGTTTTGTTTTTCATTATTCTTATAATCGTGATACTGTAATTGATATTTAAAATCTAAATGATTTTGATATTCCATAGCTATTTCTACAAATAATGACAAACGATCTTCAAAAGTTACGTTGCCAATAGCCTTAGGAAATTTATACTCTATTAAATATTCAAATAAATTTTCTTTTTTCTGCCCTAAAAAACGTTCAACTAATTTTTCAGTATCTAATTTAATTTGATGATCTAAACCCTTATCCTTAAAATTGTCTGACATTTTATCGGCTAGCCCTCGAACCATTAATCTTGTTATTTTATACTTTTTAGAAATACGTTTACAGAGATTATGACCGTCATCAGAATATAAAAAATCAATGGCAATTTTTGTTTTTGGAGCTCTATATCCATTATGTTTTATTGAATTAATTCCGCCTACTATTTCTTTAAAATTCGATTTAAAATATAAAGTACCATAATCTTTTATTTCTTTAAGTTGTTGTGCTTTTTTGTAGACATCTAATTGAAATTGTATCTTATTAATAAAATCAGTTATATCCGTCTGAATTTCGATTAAAAAATCTAAATTTTCAATCAAACTCACTTTCAAAGCTTGAACAATACCAAATAGTTCTGAATCATTGGTTATACTAAATAAACTTCGCGTAGTCTCTACTACTTCGTTAGTCTTTTTAATAAAATCAATAATTGTATCTCTTTTTTCTCTAAAATTTTCTAGTTTTTGGAGTTTAATTCTATAGTTTCCTTCATTTTTGTAAGTATCATCTACATTTTTTTGAAGTTTAATTATTTCACGAGTTAAGGTAGAATTAATACGCTTTAGATACTTTTTAATACTTCTTAAAAAACGATTTTCACGAGATTCTTGATAGAATCTGATGTTTCTATTCAACTCATTTATATAATCATTAATAAAGCCTGGTGTAACTTCTCCAATCTCCATAAAATCTTCAAACATAGAAACAACAGCATCATTCAAACTAACAATATTTTCGTATTCGTAAACCAGATCCAGAGATTTTAATTTTTGAAATTGATCATGAGATATATCTTCTCTTGCCAATAATTCATTAACAGTGATATTTTCACGATTGGCAAACAAAAACTCAACAACTCCTCGATGCTGGGAAAGCTGAGAAAGTATATCTTTAATATTTACTTGTAATGCCATATTTATAGGTTAACAAATAAATATACAAATGCTTTGGGAGGCAATAAAATAGGGTTATTAACAAAAAATAAAGTAATTAACTTTTTAAAACAAAGTGCTTGATTATTAGGTTCTTTTGAAATAAAAAGAATAAACAAAAACTATCAACATCTGTTATAAAGAGTTAACAGGCTGTTAATAAATTCACTCCATTGGTATTTTTTCTTTTCAATTTTTATATTTTTAATAAACTCATTTTCTCGATTTTTTGTAAAATAATCAACAACCTTTTCCGAAATTAAAGCGATATTATTTTCCACAGTATAGCCACAAATTTCATTTGGTACAATTTCAGATAATCCACCAACATTAGTAACTAACATTGGTTTTTCATAAAAATAACCAACCATTGTTACACCGCTATTTGTTGCATTTCGATAGGTTTGTGCTACCAAATTAGCGGAGCAAAAATAATAGCGTACCTCATCGTTTGGTATAAATTTATCATGCACAATTACACTATCTTGTAAATTAAGTTTTTTGATTAATTGCAAATAAAAATTTTTATCGTCGTAAAACTCTCCTGCTATTAATAATTTTATATCTTGATTTTTTATTTCTTGAACTGCTAGGGATTCTAACAATATATCTAAACCTTTATAATGGCGGATTAACCCGAAAAATAAAATAATTTTATCATGAGGATTTAAGTTTAATTTTTTTCTTGCTAAATCAATACTTATAGCATCTCCATAATTTTGGTACATGGGATGTGGACTATAAGCTTTATTTAAATTTTGAGTAAAAATTGACAAGTCGTTTAAAACAACTTTACTCATAGCAATAAAACCATCACAATTTTTTACAAAGTATTTAGTAAAAACATGATCGCCAATTCTTTTTTCGTGTGGAATAATATTATCAGTTAATGCTAAAACTTTGGTGTGCGATTTTATTAATTTACCAATTGTTCCCAAGCAAGGGCCAAAAAATGGAAGCCAATATCTAAATAAAATAAAATCTGGCTTTTGCTTTCTAATAAACATTGCTACCATTAACCAATTAAATGGATTAATAGTATTTAGTATGGTATGAATTTTAATACCAAGTGGTACTGATCCACTTTTTTCGAATTGACTGGAACCCGGAAATAAAAAATTGGGGTATTGTAATTTATAAGAAATAATTTGAGCATCGTGCCCCTCTTTGTTTAACTCCAAGCATAAATTCTCATTAAACTGAGCTGGTCCTCCCCGCAATGGAAAGGCAGGGCCAATAATAAAAATTTTTAAACTTCGTGTATTTTCCACTGCGTATAAAAGTAGTTTATATTTTCTTTGATTTTAATATTTGATTAATATAATCGGTTTTTTTATCAATAATAATATGTTAAATTTATGAATACATGTCAAATTATTAAACAATATTAATGGAAGAAAATTATAGAGAAGTTAGTTATTCTCAAACAATTGTGAGCGAATTAATGATACCAGCTTATGCCAATTTTGGAGGCAAAATTCATGGTGGAATTTTATTATCATTAATGGATAAAGTAGCTTATGCCTGTGCGTCTAAACATGCTAGCAATTATTGCGTTACGGTTTCGGTTGAAAATGTTGATTTTATAGCGCCTGTTGAAGTTGGAGAAATGGTAACACTGAATGCTATAATAATTTATGTAGGAAAATCATCAATGGTTGTTAGAATTAATGTAATAGCAGAAAATTTTCTGGCTGGTACTTTTAAAACTACCAATACATCTTATTTTACAATGGTAGCCAAAAATAAAGATGGAAAACCAACTCAAGTTCCAGGATTAATTTTAAAAAATAAAGAAGAAATAAAACGTTTTTTAGAAGTTATTAAACGAAAACAATTAAAAACAAATTATAAAAAAGAATTGCAAAATGCTCGACTATCATTATTAGTAATTCCTGAAGAAAAACTATTAGAAAAAGAACGCTGTCAATTAATAATTTAAAAATTAAATTAATTCTTAGATAATTAATCAAAAATTAAATTACAAGTTTACTTCATTATCAAAGCTCGACACATTGCTTCCTTCGGTGCCAGCAAACCCTAAACGTTTCCCGGTTCTCAGAGCGTTACTACTTGCTCTTTCTTGAATTTCAAACAGAGTTACCTGACGAACGCTTTCGTATGGAGGGGTTAATAAATCGAAAGTAATTGAATAAATAATAAGTTCGTTTATAATATCACTTAATTGTTCTTTCGAAATAGGTTCTATACTAAAATTATTATATTTATAACCAATTTGAGTTTTAGTCTCAATAAAAAACTTTTTATCTTTATTAATAAAAATTCGAGCAATTAAATACCCCAAATCGTTTGTTCGATTATATTTAAAAGAATCAGCTAAAAAATTATACACTCCAATTATCCCACAAAAAGAATTCATTTCATTTCCTTTTACATAATTAGTTTTGAACATAGGGTGCGATTTTTCGAATTCAAAAACATTTGAATGCATTTCGAAATCAAGCATATCGCCAGCTACCTTTAATTGATAGGCATGCAAGCTTATTTCTTTGAAAGATATATTAATACGTTTATCTACTTTTGAAATAATACCAGCTAAATCTTCGGCTTTTTCTTTTAAAATTATTCTTAAGTCATTAAAAACTTTAATAGTATTTGAGTATACATCTTGTTTCATTGCAGACTTTTCTTTTAATAATTTAAGAATAGTTTCTTTTTGACTTTGCTCTTGTTCTTTCATAATTGTTTTTTTAATACGCTCTTGCAAATAAAACTCTTTGTTTACTTGGTTTTCCTGAATATATACAAAACCCTTCTTCTTTAACATTATTAAGTGGTATACATCGAATAGTTGCTTTTGTTTCTTCTTTTATTTTTTCTTCAGTTTCTTGCGAACCGTCCCAATGAGCTAAAATAAATCCAGGTTCTTCATCTAAAAGCTTTTTAAATTGAATAAAAGAATCTACAATATGAGTCATGTTTTGGGTTCTATCTAAAGCTTTTTTAAATAAATTATTTTGAATTTCATCTAATAATTTTATAATGTACTCTTCGGCCTGATTTATTGTTATAATTTCTTTACTTAATAAATCACGTCTGGCAATTTCAATGGTACCACTTTCTAAATCACGTTCACCTATTGCAATCCTAACAGGAATACCTTTTAATTCATACTCTGCAAACTTCCAACCTGGTCTTTGAGAATCTCTGTTATCATACTTTACAGAAATATTTTTTAATTTTAATTTTGTCATCAACAAATTAACTTGTTCAGTTATTTTTTCAAGTCCCTCTTCCGTTTTGTAAATTGGAACAATTACAACTTGCGTTGGTGCTAATTTGGGAGGAATAACTAAACCTTTATCATCGCTATGACTCATTATCAATGCGCCCATTAATCTGGTACTAACCCCCCAACTTGTTGCCCAAACATAATCAAGCTTCCCCTCTTTATTAGCAAACTTCACATCAAAAGCTTTTGCGAAGTTTTGGCCTAAAAAATGAGATGTTCCAGCTTGTAACGCTTTTCCATCATGCATTAAGGCTTCAATACAATAAGTTTCTTCGGCGCCCGCAAATCTTTCGCTACTTGTTTTTAAACCTCTAATAACCGGAATGGCTAGCCAATTTTCGGAAAAATCTGCATAAACATTTAACATCTTTTCTGCTTCTTCTATGGCCTCTTTTTCTGTTGAATGAGCCGTGTGGCCTTCTTGCCATAAAAACTCTGCTGTTCTTAAAAATAATCGAGTCCTCATTTCCCATCTTACCACATTAGCCCATTGATTTATTAATAAAGGCAAATCTCGATAACTCTGAATCCAACCCTTATAAGTATTCCAAATTATAGCCTCGCTTGTTGGCCTAACAATTAATTCTTCTTCTAATTTAGCATCAGAATCTACTATTAGTTTACCTTTATTTAGAGGATCGGCTTTAAGACGATAATGAGTAACAATTGCACATTCTTTTGCGAAACCTTCTGCATTTTTTTCCTCTGCCTCAAACAAACTTTTTGGAATAAATAATGGAAAATAAGCATTTACATGCCCTGTATCCTTAAACATTTTATCTAAGGCTTGTTGCATTTTTTCCCAAATAGCGTACCCGTGTGGCTTTATAACCATACAACCTCTTACCGCAGAGTGATCGGCCAAATCTGCCTGAACTACAATATCATTGTACCATTTACTATAATCTATATCTTTTGATGTAATATTTTTACTCATAATTTTATTAAACTATTAACTCTAATGTTAAATTTAAAAATTTAAAAAGACAAATTATGTAAAATAAAGTTATTTTCAATTCTAATTTTGTAAATTTACTCAAAATCTAGGCTAATTTTATTCTTTAAAATAAATTTGGTATGAAAAAAAAATCAATATTATTTGTTTCAATTTGTTTAATTATTTGTTCATGTCAAACTTATAAGCTAAATACTTTCGATGACGATATATATTCAAATCCCGAAGAAGAAAAAAAACTTGCTTTAATAGCTAAATTAAATCAAGAAAAACAAATTGATCAAAATAACAGAGAAAGAGCCTCGCAAATTCAAACTCAAAAAGAAAAAGATTCAAAAAATAAATATTATCAAGATCCTACTTATCATCACGATGATTATTATGATTATCAATATTCGTCTAGAATATATCGTTTTAACCAGCCTATTTTAGGGGCAAGCTATTACGACCCTTATTACACTAATACATACTCTTATAATCAAGATCCTTTATTTTATGGCAATAGTATTTATAATTCATACAATTACGGTTATTCGTCATTACTGATTAATAACTCAAATTTTGGATTTGGAAACAATGGGTCTTATTTTGGATGTGCTAGTTTAAATGGATTCAACTCTCTGGGATATTATAATGGTTATTTTAATAATTATAATTTTGGATATAATAATAATGGATGGGGCTATTATAATAGCTTTGATCCAAATAGTACTCAAAAAAATATGCAGTATGGCAAAAGAAACGAAAGCTACACTTTTAATTCTGAAAATATACAAATTTCTGAAGGAAGTAAAATAAGAGAAAACTATATAGAAAAAGCAAATCAACAAAGAAATAACACTCATCGATTTTCAGAATCTCCGAGAAACCAGCAAGAAAAATTTAAAAAAGAAGAATTTAATTCACAAAATTCGGTTAAAACAAATGAATCAAGGCAAGAAAATTCGAATAGATTTATTCAAAATAATAATAATAAATTTCAAAATAGTACTAACATTCGAGAAAATTCAGGCCGCTTAAATGAAGCTAATCAAGAAAATAATTCTCGCTCAACAAATAAAGTACGATTCGAAAACAGTGAAACAAACTCTAACATAAATTTTGGTGGTAATCGATCATTCGAATCAAATTCTCCCAAAAGCTCTGAATTTGGAGGTAGTAGAAATAGGCCTCGATAGTTAATGCCCTTATGCGCTTAGTTTTTCTTAATATTTATTTATTATTATTTTCGTGTATTTTTTCTCAAAACGAACAAGATGCTGTTCGCTATTCTAGAGGAGGTTTAAATGGAAGTTCAAGATTTATTAGTATGGGCGGGGCATTCGGCTCTATTGGCGCCGATTTAAGCTGTGGCGCTTTTAATCCCGCTGGTTTAGGTCTTTATCGAAAAGGAGACTTAGCTTTTTCATTTGGAATTAATAATAATCGAAATGAATCTACTCTGAATCAAAATTTAACAAGTACATATCAAGCTAATTTAAATATTAATTTTTATGGAATTGCATACGCTTTTAAAAGTGTATCTGACGAAGAAAGTAGACATGTTATAGCTTATACTAGCACTCAATTACAAAATTTTAATAATTCAACCATCATGTCGGGTTATACTAATTCAAACTCTATAGCAAAAGATATGTTAAACTTAGCTCAAAAGCAAAACAATATAGCAAATTTAAATTATAGTTATGAAGGCATGGCATTCGAAACTTTGTTATTTGACACAGTCAATAGTCAATTTATTTCAATGTTAGATAATAAACGTAGCGTAAAACAAACACGAGAAATCAATACTGAAGGGTTTCAAAAAGAAATAAATCTTTCTTATGCCTATTCTTTAAAAGATAAATTATATTTTGGATTAAGCATTGGAATACCTGAAATTGAATATACATCTACAACTTTACATACCGAATTAGATGATAAAGACAGCATGCGTATCGGTTTTATTACACCAACATCTTATACCAATAGCTATATAGATGGCTTGCCTATTTTAAATAGTTATTATTTAGACTATTTGGGATTTAATTCCTTAAACTATACAGAATATTTTAAAACAACAGGTAGCGGTTTAAATTTAAAAATTGGTGCCATTGCTCGCTTAAACGAATTCATTCGAATTGGCTTTTATTATCATACCTCAACAACCTATGATTTAACTGATGAATATTATAGTAAAATGAGTGTTTCATTTGATGGTCTTCCAAAAGATCCAATAGAATATAAAAATCCAGAAAATGGAGGCTATTATAAATATCAATTAACTACTCCATCTAAATTTAGTTTAAGCACTGCTATCTTGTTAAAAAAGTTAGCTGTAATTGGATTAGAATACGAACAAGTTAATTATTCCAATGCCAAATTAATTAGTGATCCTGAAGGCGAATTTAATGCGGCAAATAATAAACTAAAAAATAATTATTCTGCTGGACATAATTTTAGAATAGGTACTGAATTAAATATTAAACCGATTTTTTTTAGAACAGGATATTCGCTTCAAGGCAGCCCAAACGGTTTATCGTTAAACAGTAATTTAGTTCGACATTCGTTTAATGTTGGAATTGGATTCCGAGCCAAAAATAATTTATATTTTGATTTAACATGGAATAGAAAAACAACATCTGAAGATTATTTTTTATTTAAAACTTTAGCAAGTAAAGCCTTACTTAATTTAAAAAGTACCTCTATTTCTGTTACTATTGGATTTAAATTTTAAACAATTCTATTTGTTTGAGTTTTAATCTTTATTTTTAAAAACTAAAAACAAACATAAAATGAGTAAAAAAATACTTGCAAACGATGGCATTGATAATATTGGAAAAGCAATACTTGAAAAAGCTGGATTTATTGTTATTACAGAAAAAATATCGCAAGAAAATCTGATACAAGAAATTAATGAAAAAGGTTATGTTGCATTAACTGTTAGAAGTGCTACAAAAGTAAGAAAAGATATTATTGACGCTTGTTCTAATTTAAAAGTAATAGGAAGAGGTGGAGTTGGAATGGATAATATTGATGTGGATTATGCTCGCGATAAAGGAATAAATGTAATTAATACTCCAGCAGCCTCTAGTAACTCTGTAGCCGAATTAGTATTTGCTCATTTATTTAATGCCTTGCGCTTTTTATACGATAGTAATCGTAAAATGCCACTAATTGGTGATACTAATTTTGATGAATTAAAAAAGAAATATTCCAAAGGAATTGAACTTAGAGGCAAAACAATAGGCATTATTGGTTTTGGTAGAATCGGACAAACTGTTGCAAAATTAGCTTTAGGCCTTGGCATGAAAGTTATTGCATACGATCCATTTATTAATGAAAGCTCTATTGAAATTGATATTGATGGCCTTGATAAAAAAATTACATTAAAAATAATTACAACTTCATTAGATCAACTTATTAAAAATTCAGATTTTATTACCTGTCATGTTCCAGGCGGTAGTATAATCACAAAAAAAGAAATTGAGCAAATGAAAGATGGCGTAATTTTAATTAATACCTCTCGCGGTGGTGTAATTAATGAAAAAGATTTGCTAGATGGTTTAGATAATGGAAAAATAGCTCAGGCTTGTTTGGATGTTTTTGAAAGCGAACCAAAACCTGCAGATTTTATTTTAAAACATCAAAATATTTCTTTAACACCCCATATTGGCGCAGCCACTATCGAAGCACAAGAAAGAATTGGGTTAGAATTAGCCGAAAAAATTATTGCGGCGTTAATTTAATCTTATTTAAACTTTACTATTCGCGAATTAAATATTTATGGCTTCAGTTTTACCTTTTAAAGCAATTCGACCAGCAAAAGATAAAGTGCATTTAGTTGCATCAAGAAGCATTGATGGATATAATAGAACTGAATTAAATGATAAATTAGCAACCAATCCTTTTACATTTTTACACGTAATTAATCCCGATTTTGTTGACGGAAAAAAAACAAAACCAGGTTCTAAAGAACGCTTAACAAAAATAAAAAATAGATTTAAATCTTTTATTGTTGAAAAAATTTTACAACGAGATAAAAAACCAGCTTATTATATTTATAAACAAATAAAAAATAACAAAGAATATATTGGCATAATTGCTTGTACAAGTATTGATGATTACATGAATGGCGTTATTAAAATTCATGAACAAACAATCACTCAACGCGAAGAAAAATTAAAAGAATATCTCGAAATTTGTGAATTTAATGCAGAACCTGTTTTATTTTGTTATCCAAATAACCTAACGATAGATCAAATTATTTCTGAAGTGGCTCTCACAAATCCTAATTATAATTTTACTACCACTGATAAAATAAATCATTCCTTATGGGTAATTAACAATACTAAAACTGTTCAAATAATTAACCGCCAATTCGAAACTATTCCATCTATTTATATTGCCGATGGTCATCACCGTTCGGCCTCCTCTGCCCTATTAGGAAACATTCGTCGTAAAACAAAAAAAGAATTTACTGGCAACGAAGCTTTTAACTATTATTTAGGCATTTTTTTTTCTGAATCTCAATTAAAAATTTACGACTATAATCGCATTATAAAAGATTTAAACCATTTAAGTGCAACTGAATTAATAGAAAAACTTAAAGAAAAATTTTATGTTAAACCTATTTTAACTGATTTATTTAAGCCCACCGCTAAACATGAATTGAGTATGTACCTCAATAATAAATGGTATTCGTTAACAGCAAAAGAAAACATATTTAATAATTTAGATCCTGTTGAAAGTTTAGATTCTTTTATTTTAACAGAACATATCTTGTCTCCTTTATTAGGAATTCACGATTTAAAAACAGATAAACGCATTGATTTTATTCCAGGTGTTAAAGGCCCCGAAGCACTAAAAAAATGTGTTGATGACCATAAAGCCACCATTGCTTTTGGTTTATTTCCGGTTACGATGGATCATTTAAAATGGATTGCCGATACCAATAACATTATGCCTCCAAAATCTACTTGGGTTGAACCAAAAATGAGAAGCGGCTTAGTTATTTATAGCTTTGAAGAAGATTAACTATTTTTTTATTTTTAAATTTTATTTGCTGTTAT
>SYAL01000009.1 GCA_005787585.1 Bacteroidota bacterium | reverse complement strand
TTCCTTATGATCATGGACTAAAATTTCATAGAGCAATTCCTGTCTTGAAGATTCAGGGAGTTTGTCCTTTGGGAACAGGAACTGGAGACCCTGGATACAAATTTTCTGATGAGTTTGACGAAACTCTAAAGCATACTGGTCCAGGTATATTAAGTATGGCTAATGCTGGCCCAGGAACAAATGGTTCTCAGTTTTTTATTACTCATAAAGAAACATCTTGGTTGGACGGTAAACATACTGTTTTTGGTCATGTTGTTCAGGGACAAGATGTGGTTAATAAAATTGTAGGAAATGACACCTTAGTTAAATTAGTTATTTTAAGAAAAGGTAAAGATTCTGAAGCATTTAATGCCGCAACAGCATTTGAAAACGAAAAAGCAGGAATGGCAGAGAAAATTGCAGCTAAAGAGAAGATTGCTGAAATAGCAAGAAAAGCAGCTAACGAAAAATGCTTAATTGAATTTGCAAATGGCACTGTTACTAAAAGTGGTTTGCGCTATATCGTATTAAAAGAAGGAACTGGTGCAATGCCAAGTGCTAATAGTAATGTAAAAGTTCATTATACAGGAATGTTTACTGATGGAAAAATTTTTGATAGTAGTGTTCAACGTGGCGAACCTATTGATTTTGGTTTAAATCAAGTAATTAAAGGTTGGACTGAAGGTGTTCAATTAATGAAAGAAGGAGCTAAGTACAAATTTTTTATTCCATTTGATTTAGCATATGGCGAACAAGGTTATCCAGGAGCAATTCCTCCAAAAAGCGATTTGGTTTTTGAAGTTGAACTATTGAAAGTCAATAAAGATACTGCAGGCCAATAATTCAAATTTATTTTATTAATTAGGATTATTTAAGTTAGCATGTTTTTACATTTTTAGTAAAGTATGAGGTCTTTTAAATATTTTTTTTTGTTCTTTATTATAATTTGTTTTATTTCTATTTTTGCCTTAACTTATTCTTATTCCTCTTCCTCTTACTATTTTTCTTCAAGTAAAATCAATACATCTAAATTAATTACTAAGAGTAAAAGTAAGCCTGATACTGTTTTTACATTGCTTTTTGGTGGCGATATGATGGGCCATTTACAAATGATAAATACAGCGTATAATTTTTCTACAGGTAAATATGAGTTTGATCATTGGTTTCAATTTATTTCGCCGTATATAAAAAGTTGTGATTGGGCAATTGCTAATTTGGAAGTTACTCTTGCAGGTCAACCTTATTCTGGATACCCTCAGTTTTCTTCTCCTGATGCCTATGCAGTTTCAATAAAAAATGCTGGATTTGATGCATTAGTTAATGCAAATAATCATTCTCAAGACAAAGGAAAATATGGATTAGAACGAACAATACGAGTTCTCGATAGTATCGAGATGCCTCACACAGGAACTTTTGTTGATACATCAGAATTTAAAAAAAACTATCCATTAATTATCAAAGTAGCTGGATGTAAAATTGCTATTTTAAATTACACTTATGGTACTAATGGATTATCAGTTACTCATCCTAATATGGTTAACATGATTGATTCATTTGTTATGATTAATGCAATTAATAAAGCCAAAAACTTAGGGGCCGATTTAATTATTCCTATAATGCATTGGGGTACTGAGTATCAAACTGCAGAAAATGAAAATCAAATTTCAATAGCCAGACTATTGGCAAAAAATGGAGCCAATGCAGTTATTGGTTCGCATCCACATGTTGTTGAGCCCATAAAAAAAATTAAAATAACAAATATAAATAACGATTCAATTTCTGTTCCTGTTGCTTATAGTTTGGGTAATTTTGTTTCTGCTCAAACCAATAGATATTGTGATGGCGGTATTATGATTAGATTAACCTGTAATCGTAAAAACGGTAAAGTTGAAATTACTAATTGCGATTATCTGCCCTTTTGGGTATGGGCATTAAAGTCTGATAATAATTCTTCCGGTTTGATTAATGGATATTATTTGATTACCGAAAAACAAATAGCCCTATTAACCGAAAATGAAAATAATAAAGCATCTATTTTTTTTAACGATGTTCGTCACATACTAAGTGAGTCAACCGAGTGGAAATAATAATATTTAAATTAGACGCTTTTTTAGTTTTAGATATTTATATGTTTATATAATTTTATATCTATAACAAGATTTCATATTAAAATTAAATAATAATTAAATAAAAGTTCAAAAAAATAATTAATTAAAAATCCATCAAATTTTAAAATTATGTATTAGTCTAGTTCAAATAATTAAATATTTTCCTTATACACATCTATTATTAAATTTTACAATAATTTTTTTTATTTAAAAATTAAACTTAAATTTACATTCTAAAATTAAAAAAAATCAAAATGAAAAAATTATCTTCAATTATTGTAGTTGCTATTTTGTCAACTGCATTTGTAGCTTGTGGTCCCTCTAAAGAGGAAATTGCTGCTACTGAACAAAAAATAGCTGATTCACTTGCTGCTATTGAAGCTACTCGTATAGCTGATTCAACCGCTGCTGCTGATGCTGCTGTTGCCGCTGCCGCTGCAGAAGCTGCTCGTGTTGCTGACTCAACCCGAATTGCTGATTCAATTGCTGCTGCTTCAAAAGGTGGTAAAAAAGGAAAATAGTAATTTAAGATTAACTTAGAAAAACCTTAACATTTATGTTAAGGTTTTTTTTTGTCTTATTTTAGTTTCTTCATACTAAACAATTATTATTTTATGTTTACTTTTAATCAAATTTATTTAATTAATGATTTTTTTAGTCACAATGTTTTAACATTTATTCAATGCTCATAATAGAATTGTTCTTATAAAAGTTGCTAATTTTATCTATTTAATTATCAAACATTTCTTAATTTAGAAATTTAAATTTATTTTATTATGTCTACTGTCCCTGAAGGTCGTCAAATTATATTTAGTATGGTAAATGTATCTAAGATACATCCACCTCAAAAGCAAGTGTTAAAAGACATTTATATATCTTTTTATTATGGTGCTAAAATTGGTGTTTTAGGCTTAAACGGTTCAGGTAAGTCTACGTTACTTAAAATTATTGCTGGATTGGATAAAGATTATATTGGAGAAATTCATCAATCTCCAGGTTATTCAATTGGCATGTTAGAGCAAGAACCTAAATTAGATGAAACTAAAACGGTTATTGAAATTGTGCGTGAGGGAGTTCAAAAATATATGGATATTTTAAATGAATTTGAAGAGGTCAATGATAAGTTTGGAGATGAAGAAATTTTAAATAATCCTGATAAAATGGATAAATTAATAAATCGTCAAGCTCAACTTCAAGAGTTAATCGATCTAAACGATTTATGGAATTTAGATAATAGATTAGAACGTTCTATGGATGCTCTGAGATGTCCAGAAAGTAATGAGTTAATTAAAGTACTGTCAGGTGGTGAACGAAGAAGAGTTGCATTGTGTCGTTTGTTATTACAAGAACCTGATATTTTACTGCTCGATGAGCCAACAAATCATTTAGATGCCGAAAGCGTAGATTGGTTGGAACAACATTTAAAACAATACAAAGGTACAATTATTGCTGTTACCCATGACCGTTATTTTTTAGATAATGTTGCTGGTTGGATTTTAGAGTTGGATAGGGGAGAAGGTATTCCTTGGAAAGGTAATTATAGTTCTTGGCTGGAACAAAAAGGTGCCCGATTAAAACAAGAAGAAAAAACTGAAAGCAAGCGTCAAAAAATTTTGGCCCGTGAGTTAGATTGGGTTCGTCAGGGGATTAAAGGACGAGGTGTTAAACAAAAAGCTCGTTTAAATAATTACGAGAAAATGTTAGGTGAAGATGCTAAAACAAAAGAAGATAATTTAGAAATTTTTATTCCTAATGGACCTCGTTTAGGTAACGATGTTATCGAATCTAATTTTGTATCTAAAGGTTTTGGCGAGAGATTACTTTATGAAGGATTAAATTTTAAACTACCTCCTGCCGGAATTGTCGGTATTATTGGACCAAATGGCGCTGGTAAAACAACATTGTTTAGAATGATCATGGGAGAAGAGAAACCTAATAGTGGTGATTTTAAAGTTGGTCCAACGGTTAAAATCAGTTATGTGGATCAAAACCACAAAGAACTCGAACCTAACAAAACAGTATATGATGTTATAAGTGGTGGTTTAGATAATATTATTCTTGGTGGCAAAGCTATGAATTCAAGGGCTTATATTTCGCGTTTTAATTTTGCAGGTAGCGACCAAGGAAAAAAAGTAAGCGTTCTCTCTGGTGGTGAAAGAAATCGTTTGCATTTGGCTATGGCCTTAAAAAATGAAGGTAATGTGTTATTATTAGATGAACCAACTAACGACTTAGATGTTAATACTTTAAGAGCTCTTGAAGAAGGTTTAGAAAATTTCGCAGGTTGCGCTGTTATTATTAGTCACGATAGATGGTTTTTAGATCGAGTTTGTACTCATATTCTATCTTTTGAAGGCGATAGCTCTGTTTATTGGTTCGAAGGTGGATACAGTGAATATGAGGAAAATCGTAAAAAGCGTTTAGGAAATACCGAACCAAAAAGACCTCGTTATAAAAAACTAGCAGTTTAATTTTCTGTTTTTTTTAACGTTAATTTATAATTGTATAATTTGTAACTAAATCAAAATTTTAATTTAATCCTATATTTTTTATGTCATCAAATAACGAACACAGCAGTTGTTTAATTATTGGTTCCGGCCCAGCAGGTTATACAGCTGCTATTTATGCGGCTCGAGCAGATTTAAAGCCAATTTTATATACTGGCTTAACACCTGGTGGGCAGTTAACAGAAACTACCGAGGTTGATAATTTTCCTGGTTATCCAAACGGTGTTACTGGTCCTGTTTTAATGGAAGATCTTAAAGCTCAAGCCGAGCGTTTTGGTACACAAGTTCGATTTGGATCAGTAACTAAAGCCGAATTATCATCAAATCCTAAAAGGGTTTGGGTTGACGAAACTATCGAAATTACTGCCGATACAATAATCATTTCTACTGGAGCAACAGCAAAATGGTTAGGTTTAGAAAACGAAACTCGTTTAAGAATGAATGCTGGTGGTGTAAGTGCCTGTGCTGTATGTGATGGTTTCTTTTTTAAAGGACAAGATGTAGTTATAGTTGGAGCAGGTGATACAGCTGCTGAAGAAGCTACTTATTTATCAAAACTTTGTCGTAAGGTATATATGATTATTCGCAAAGGCGAAATGCGAGCAAGTAAGGCCATGCAACATCGGGTTAAATCATCGGCTAATATCGAAATTTTATGGCATTCTGAAACTCATGATATTTTAGGAAAAGAAACTGTTGAAGGTGTTGTTGTTAAAGACATTTTAACAAATGAATTACGAACATTAAATGTAACAGGCTTTTTTGTCGCCATTGGTCATAAACCTAATACTGAAATTTTTAAAGGACAATTGCAAATGGATGATTTAGGGTATTTACAGATTAAGCCAGGCACTTCTAAAACAAATATTGATGGTGTTTTTGCCGTTGGAGATTGTGCAGATAAAACCTATCGCCAAGCAGTAACAGCAGCAGGTAGCGGCTGTATAGGTGCTTTAGATGCTGAACGCTTTTTAGCAGAAGCAAATATTCATTAAGTAATTATTTTTTTTACTATCTAATAATCTTAATTTGTTTTATTAAATAATTAATTATGTTTATATTTTATAAAATTAAATGAAGAGATTATTTTTATTTTATATTTTATTTCCTACTTTGCTTTTTTCTCAGAATCGAACAAAGTATCCTTCTTTACTCTGGAAAATTTCTGGTAATGGATTAAAAAAACCTTCTTATTTATACGGAACAATGCATGTGAGTAATAAAATTGCTTACAACTTGTCTGATCAATTTTTTGAATCCTTAAAGTCAGTTGATGTTGTTGGTTTGGAAACCGATCCAGGTGAGTGGCTCCAAAACATGCAAAAAATCGGAGAACTTGCTGACTTGAATAAATCTAGCGAAAATAATGTGGGTAATAAAAATTTTTATAAAACTACTTTCAGAACTTTATTCCCACAAAAAGAATTGCTTCAAGCTATTTTAAGTTCCGACCCAGATATTATTAACGATTTGCTTTATCGCCAAAACTCAGCAAAAGAAGAATTCGAAGAAAGTACATACATCGATTTATTTATTTATCAATCTGCCTCTAAATTAAATAAACAAATTATTAGCCTCGAAAATTTTTTTAAATCCGAGATAAAGTCTCGTTTAGCATATATGCCTGATGAATCTTCTGAAGATAATGAAACTTCAGATAATTATAAAAATAGTGATGTAAATATTCAAAAAATAGAAGATGCTTATCGAAATGGAAACTTAGATAATCTTGATAGTCTCTCTAAGCAATCCAACTCAAAAAATAATCAACGTTTTTTAATTAATGAACGAAATATTTTTTTTGTAAATACTATCGATTCAGTTTTAAAAAATAAAACATTATTTAGTGGGGTTGGAGCGGCTCATTTACCTGGCGATAATGGTGTTATTGAATTATTAAGAAAAAAAGGTTATTCAGTTGAACCAATTATGCCAAAATTTTCCAAAAAAAGTTTGGTGATTCGCGAAAAATTAGAAAAAATGATAAAACCAAGAGATTTTCAAAGACAAATCTCAAGTGATTCGCTTTTTTCAGTTGAATTACCAGGTAAATTTTATCCAGTATCAAATATTGAAACTTTAAATTACTTTATACATGCCGATATGGTAAATGGTTGCTTTTATACTCTTATGCGCTTAAAACATCATGCACCTTTATATAATTTTTCTGTTGATGCTATGTTTCAAAAAGTTGACAGTCTTTTATTTGAATTTATTCCAGGAAAAATTACTTTAAGACAACAAATAACAACAAATAATGGCATTAAAGGTATTGAAATTGTAAGTGAAATAAGTAATGGAGATGTTCAACATTATCAAATATTTTTTACTGATTTAGAAATGATTATGTTTAAATTGGGCGGTAAAAATAATTATAACAACAGCTCCGATGCAAAAAGATTTTTTAATTCAATCCAATTTAAAAATAAGTCAGACGAGTTAATCGATTTTACTCCAAAAACAAAAGGTTTTTCGGTAAAAATTCCATCAAACTATTTTTATTCAAAAATTGATGGCCCTCTAATAATAGGCGAAACTGAAGATATTGTTGGTTATCAAAAAAAAACAGCATTATTTTTAGGAATAAAGCATGCAGTTTATAACGATTTTGACTACTTAGAAGAAGATACTTTTGAACTTAAACAACTGGCGAAAAATATTTTAGAGAGATATCCATTCTCATTTGATAAAACATATCAATTATCAAATGAACAGGGTTTTCCAACTATTCAATTTTCCGCTAAAAATAAATTAGGGCATCAGTTTTTGGGGAAAATTTATATTAAAGGGGTTCATTATTATTTTGTTTTCGCGTCTTCCCCTCAAAATATTAGTTTTGAAAATATATTTTTTAAATCATTTAAATTAACTGATTTTAATTATGTAAATCCGATTAAAGATATCACCGACTTAAAGTTTTGTTTTAAATCAAAAGACGAAATAACTGACAATCTTTCTACACAATTTTATGAGTTATTTTTTAAAGAATACCAGCTTGTAAAACCAAAAAAAGACTCAACTATTTATAATTTTTATTCTGAAAACACAAGTAAATACTATTATTCACCATCAAGTAATGAATATATTAAGATTAATTTTGAAAAATATAATGATTACGACTTTCGAAATATAAAAGAAATTGATAAACGCATAGAGAATTCAATTATTCACAATACAAGTCTTTATATTTCAAATAAAAAAACATCTATTCAACAAGGAGGTTATAATTACAGTTGCTTATTAAAAGATACTGCCTCGCAACGTGCTATTGATTATAAAGTTTTTTTCAAAAATGGGTTTTCTCTCGAATTATCAACTCCATTTGATTCTACAATTGGTTTAAAAGGATGGACTAAAAATTTTGTTGAATCATTTGTTCCCATTGATACAGCTATTGGTAAATATATTTTTGAAAATAAAATTAATCAGTTCTTAAATGATGTTTCTAGTAACGATACTTTATTAAGACGGCGAGCAAACCAATCTTTGAGTAGCTTTGTTTTTCACAAAGATTTTTCAAGTGATTTAATAAAATTTATTTCAGGGCCAAAAATTAATTTAGTAAACGAAAAAAGCAGAGCCCAATTATTTGTAAATATGGGTACCCTTGAAAATGAAAATATTATAAATCCTTACAAATTATTATATAAAAATTATACTGATAGTTTTTATCTTCAATTATGCTTAATTAAAGGTTTAGCTTTTTTGAAAACCGAAAAATCATATAAAGCAATTTATGATTTATTACTTTCTGAAACACCATTAGTTGGTAACGAATATACTGTTGCCGATGTATTTTCTGTTTTTCATGACTCACTTGAATTATGTAGTCAGTTTTTCCCCGGCTTACTAAAATTAACTAAATACGACGAATTTCGTCCTTCTATTTATTCATTATTAGCTTGTTTAGTTAATCAAAAATTAATTAATCCTAACATCTATCTCTCTCAAAAAGTAAATCTTTTTTCTGACGCTAATTTGGCACTAAAACGATATAATACCTCAAGTAATACTCTCTCTGAAAATGAATACCCTTACCTAAATTTATTAGATAAGTCAACTCAAGAAATTGCTTTTACAATAAAATTTAATATTGATGGTATAACAAATAATAATTTATATAAAAGTCATTATTTTCGAAAAAAAATTGATTCTTATTACAGAAATCCTATTGTTAATTACGCTTTTATTTTAGCTCCATTTTACAAAACTGATATAAAAATTAAACAATGGTTTGATAAGCTTATTAAATTAAAAAATATTTCTATTCAAATGCCAACAGTAATTAATTTGCTAAAATATAATATCACTTTAAACGACACAATTATTTCTTATTATTCTAATAATATATATACTCGAACTTATTTTTATAGCGAATTAGAAAAAGAACATTTACTTGAAAAATTTGATAATAGTTCTTTAAGTCAACTAAATTTGGCTATATCTGTTATTGCTTGTCAAATAAAATGGGCTAATTTTTTTATTGATGATAAAGAAAAAACAAATTTAGATAGTTTAGATCTTTTAAAAATTATTGATGTAAAAAATAAATATCAAAAGGGTAAATTATATTTATTTTTTAATAAAAAAAATAAAAATACAGAAAATGAAATTTGGCATTCAGTATTTATCAATGACTCCAAAAAAATTAATTCTAAAATCGAATTATTTTTAATTAATACCCCAATTGATCGATTAAAAAGTAAAGATGATAATATTCAATATATGCTCGATTTTTTTTATACTTCATTTCGTAAAAGAGCAATTGTAAAATCTAATTCGAGTGAGGAATAATTATTATCTTTGAACAAATTTATTTACCTCTAATTAATTTATTACCCATATAATTATATGAATTTTAAGAACGATACCGAAGCAATTGAAGCATTTATTTTTAAGTATAAACAACTCAATTTTGAAATTGCTAAAGTAATTGTAGGCCAAGAAGAAACAATTAAAAACGTTTTAATTTCTATTTTTAGTAAGGGTCACTGCCTTCTGGTTGGCGTTCCTGGTTTAGCCAAAACTTTATTGGTAAATACAATAGCAGATGCTTTAGGTTTAACTTTTAACCGTATTCAATTTACACCTGACTTAATGCCTAGCGATATTATTGGAAGTGAAATTTTAGACGAACAACGAAATTTTAAATTTATAAAAGGTCCATTATTTTCTAATATTATTTTAGCCGATGAAATTAATCGTACACCCCCTAAAACTCAGTCGGCTTTATTAGAAGCTATGCAGGAGCGTCAAATAACTACTGCTGGTAAAAAATATCATTTAGATAATCCTTTTTTTGTTTTAGCAACCCAAAATCCTATTGAACAGGAAGGAACTTATCCTCTGCCCGAAGCACAGTTAGATCGTTTTATGTTTAATGTTTGGCTAGATTATCCAAAATTTATTGAAGAGTTACAAGTTGTAAAATTTACTACTTCTAATTATAAACCACAGTTAAATAAAATTTTTAATTCCGAAGAAATATTATTTTTTCAAGATTTAATTCGTAAAATTCCTGTAGCTGATAATGTTATAGAATACGCTGTTAAATTAGTTAATAAAACTCGTATAAAAAGTGAATTTAGCTCTGATCTTGCTAAAAAATATATTCAATGGGGTGCTGGCCCAAGAGCATCTCAATTTTTAATTATTGGCGCTAAATGCCATGCCGTAATTCATGGAAAATTTAGTCCTGATATCGAAGATGTAAAAGCAATTGCCATTCCTATTCTTCGTCACCGAATTGTTCTTAATTATAAAGCCGAAGCTGAGAATTTATCTATTGAAGAAATTATTAATCAATTATTGTAATCTTTTTATGAATACTGATATTGTAAACGATTTACTGGATGATGATGCTTTTGATCCCAAAAAATTATTCAACCAAGATGAATACAGCACCTTAATAATAAAACGCGAAGGTTTTTCTAAATCTCAAAATTCATCAGCCGATTTAGTAGAAGATTTACTTAAACAAAATATAACTCGTTTTGAGAGCGAAACTATTTTTTCTAAATTAAAAGAGGTTAATGCCGGAAAATTATTGATAGATGCTATTGATTCTGCTCAACGTATTGATGAAAAAGTTAAAATTACTGCTGCCTGCTGGGAAAGTGGTATCGATTTTACAAACGATTTTTTATTTTTTGTTCAACTTTCTTGCCATGAAAATTTTAATTTATCTTTAGAGGCCTTAACTGTTTTAGAAAATATTGAAGGTACAATTGATGAACAAACCTTATCTAAAGCTATGACTATAGCTCAATCAAAAAAATATACACTTCAAACTTTAAATAAAGAATTAATTAAAATTATTAAAGATCGCGAAATCTAAAATTTCATGTTTTATTATTTAAATTTATGAAAAATAAAAATCTAATTTCCTTTTTAAATGTTTCTCCCGATTCAGATTTTTCTATTTATAATATTCCCTTTGGTATATACTCGGATAATGCTATTTTAAATCACGCATGTTCTGCAATTGGCGATTATATTATTGATTTGTATGAGTTGGCTAATAATGGTTTTTTAAAAATCAATAAAGATGTTTTTAATTTACCATTTTTAAATGATTTTATTCAATTAGGAAAACCCATTACTAATTCTGTTAGACTAAATATTATTGATTTATTGTGCAATCACCAAAACGAACTAATTACAAATACTCATTTATTTAATTTAGTATTTAAAAAACAAAATGAGGTTAAACTAATGTTACCTGTTAGAATTGGTGATTATACTGATTTTTATAGTAGCATCAATCATGCTCAAAATATAGGCACTATGATTCGTGACCCAAAAAACGCATTAATGCCCAATTGGAAACACTTACCTGTTGCTTATCACGGACGTGCAAGTAGCATTTGCGTTAGCGGTCATTCTTTTCATCGGCCTAAAGGTCAACAAAAATTAGCTGATTCTGAATTTCCTATTTATGGTCCTTCTAAGTCACTAGATATCGAATTAGAAACTGCTTTTATTATTGGCAAATCTACCCAAATGGGCGATAGCATTTCTACCGATCATGCAGATGATTATATTTTTGGGATGGTTTTATTTAATGATTGGAGTGCCCGCGATATTCAAACATGGGAATACGTTCCCCTGGGTCCTTTTCTATCTAAAAATTTTGCTAGTACAATTTCTCCTTGGATAATCACATTAGAAGCTCTTGAACCTTTTAGAGTTAAGGGTTATGAGCATGAGCCTGAGTTGTTACCCTATTTGCAATATCAAGGAAATAAAAATATCGATATTCAATTAGAGGTTTATTTAACTCCTCAAAATGGTTCTGATAATTTACTGTGTTCTAGTAATTATAAATACCTTTATTACACAATGGAACAGCAATTGGCCCATCACACAGTTAATGGCTGTAATATCAATGTTGGCGATTTAATGGCTAGTGGAACCATAAGTGGCCCAAATCCTAGCGAATATGGCTGTTTAATGGAGTTAACTTGGCGCGGCACCAAGCCTATTATTTTAAATGATGGTTCAGAAAGAAAATTTGTTAACGATTTTGATACGATTACTTTAAACGGCTTTTGTAAAAAAAATAATCTTCGAATTGGATTTGGTTCCTGCAAAGCAACTGTTTTACCTTCGAAATAGTTTTTTAATTATCCAATTTTTTTTAAATCATTGAAAATGAGTAATTTATGAATGTATTTGGGTTCTGAATGTAATTATTTTACAATTATTTATTTATTATTATTTTTTTTATTAAATATATTTTATAAATTGCAAAAAATTAAAATATTTATATCATGAAGAAATCTTACAAATTAATTAAAACTATTGTTGTTTTGCTTTGCGTTGCAACTTTTAAATTTGCAGCTCAGCCTATGTCTGGCTTATATACTATTAATGCTGCTCAGGCAACAGGAGGAACAAATTTCCAAACTTTTAATGCTTTTGTTACTGCATTAACATCTACAGCTGGTGTATCTGGTTCTGTAAGTGTTGATGTTGTTGCAAATTCAGGTCCATATAACGAACAAATTATTATACCTCAAGTTGTCGGAATGTCTGCAACTAACAGTTTAGTTATCAATGGTAATAATAATACCATCCAATTCAATTCTAGTAATTTTGCTAGTATGTGGACAATTTGTTTCAACGGTTTAGATTATACCACTATTAATAATTTAGTAGTAGATGCTCAAGGTTTTTCTATGGGCTTTGCTTGTAATTTAACCAATGCATCTAATTTTAATAATTTTAATAATTGTCAATTTAAATGCCCATTAAACTCAACTTTTTCTCAACATGTACCTTTTTCAATTTCAGGATCTAATACTTCTGCAACCACCTTCGGTAATGGCGGTCAATTTAATACAGTTACTTCTTGTACAATGGTAAGCGGTTTTTACAATGTTACTTCTTGTGGTTTAACTACTGCCCCATATACTGAAGGAAATAGCTTTATCAGGTGCCGTTTTACGGAATGGTATTTATATGGTATTTATGCACCTTATTCAAAAAATCATTCTTTCATTAATTGTTTAATTGACCGTCCTACAAGAACAAGCCTTTCAACCACTTACGGTTCTTTTTGTTATCTTTCTCAAGGTATCTTATTCGATGGATGCGTAATGACAGATATGTTTGCTGGAAGTCCAAATTACCCAGGAACATTTTATGGTTATTTTAATTATGGCCACCCAGTACTTAATGGTTTGCGTAATGTTTATCGTAATAATATTATTACTAAAATTTTTAATAACTCTTCGTGCTATGGTTTTTACACTTACAACAGTGGAAGTGATATTTACAATAATACTATAGATTTAGATAACTCGAATGCCAATAATTCAAGCACTGTATGGGGATTTTATCCTTACTCGTCAAATAGTGGTTTTGCAAATACTATTACCAACAATATTATTACCATTAATAGAGGAGGTGCTGGCTTTAACCGTTATGGTTATTATGTGGCTTTATCTGGTAATATTACTATAGATAGAAATCTTGTTAACATTAATAATGGTGGCGTTCCAGGTTATCAAAATTATTTAAATGGTAATCAAAATAGTTTATCATCATGGCAAGCTCAAGGTTGTGATGCTCTTGGATTTTCAGTTACACCTCAGTATGTAAATCAAGCTCAAGGCGATTTACATCCAAGTAATGTAGCTATAGATAATGCAGCTAGCCCTCAGGGATTATTATTTGATCAAATTGGTGCCCTTAGAAATGGATTAACTCCTGACATTGGTGCATTAGAGTTTTTAACACCTGCATGTGTGGGTTCACCTACAGTTGGCGGTATTTCATCTCCAACTTTTGCTATTTGTCCGGGCGGTACTGCTAGTTTGAATATTATTAATCCTAACGTTGCAATAGGTGTAACTTATCAATGGCAATCTTCTACAACATCTTCTGTAGGTCCATTTACATCTGTTCCGAATGCCACTTCAGTTGTATATACAGCACCCAATTTAACAACAACAACTTGGTTTACACCATTAATTACTTGTACTAACAGTAATCAGAACGTTTCTCCTGTTGCCCAAGTTAATATAGCAGGTTCTACAACTAATACAGTGCCATATTTTGAAGGATTTGAAGCTATTGGAATAAATAATCGTTTACCAAATTGTTCATGGGCTGCAGATGGTTTAGGCTTTACTTCACTAACTAATTCAGTTGCTGTTGTCGGCTCTTATGCAAATTCAGGTAATGGTTTTGCTCGTCATTCTTTAAGTTCAGCAGGCACTAATTATATTTATACTAATGGTATTCAAATGAATGCAGGTGTAAATTATTCAGCATCTATAATGTATATGACGGAATATTTAGGAAATACAAATTGGTCTGATTTATCAATAATGATTGGTAGCTCTCAAACTCCTACTGCATTAACAACAATAGTTTCTTCAAATGGAGTAGCTGTTGCACCAGTTTACAGATTATTGTCTAATACGTTTACTGTATCAAGTTCTGGTTTATATTATATTGCTATCAGAGCAACCAGAAGTGCAGCAGCTGGTGCACCTTTTATTCATTTTGATGATGTAAGCGTTACTGCACCTTGCTCAATTAACACATCTACTATAGCAATATCTGGTATTTCAACAATATGTTCAGGTAAATCTGCTACATTAACAGCTTCTGGTGCATCATCATATACCTGGAGTACAGGTTCTACCTTATCTTCTTTAGTTGTTAGTCCACCAACAACTAATTTATATTCAGTAGTTGGTAAAAATTTAGCAGGTTGCACAACTACAGTTTCACAATTAGTAACTGTAAATCAATCACCAGTTTTATCAATTTTCTCTTCA
>SYAL01000054.1 GCA_005787585.1 Bacteroidota bacterium | reverse complement strand
TATGCCTGTTGGTATAGGCGCCCAACTTATTGTATAAGTAGGTGGTGGATTTGATGGGTTAAAGGTTAATCCTAAATTAAATGCATTTAATGTACTCGTACAACTTGTTTGTGTTATAGTTGGAGAAACTATGGGTTGAGGGAAAACGGTAACGGATGATATAGCTGTTTGAGTAACTACCACATTTAAATTGTTTGCGCCTGTAATAAAAACCGTATAATTGGTAGTTGATATAGGGCTTACAGTAAAAATACCACTAGCATTTATATTTCCTCCAGGTTGAATTGAATAACTTGGGTTGGAAAGATTACCTGAATTTGTGGTTGAAACAGTTGCAACGGCTCCGGCACAAATAGAGGTATTACTAGCTAATAACGAACAATTAGTACTACCAGTTCCTGCATATTGTTGAAAAATAATATTTTGTGTAACGTTAGCGAAATTCGTAATTAACACCAAATAATATTGCCCAGTAATTCCATTTGGAATATTTAAAGTTTCAGTAAAACTTCCCGAGTAGCTACAATCAATAGTATTCAGAGCGTTAAGATTATTACATATACCAGATAAACTGGAAAATGGGCCCCAACAGGTGAAATCCACATCTTGACCAGGCCCGGTAGGCGGAGTGGTTAAAGTACCTTGAATTAATATATCTAAATTTCCAGAATTACTTATTTGAAGATAATACCATGATGGATTTGGCTGAGTGCTAAGACAAGTATATGCTGGGCCAACTTGGGCTTGAGTTGCTGGAGTTGATGTGAAAGCGGGAAAAGTTAATCCAGAGGTGCCGTTAGCACAAAAAGGAAGCGCATTTAAACACGTGTTGTTTTGAGAGAAAACAGAAATAACTAAAAAAAACAAAAAAACAGAAAAATTTTTTTTCATAACAAAATTTATTTAATTGCCTCAAATATACAAATACCTTACCATAATTTGTCAAATCAAAAAAAATATTGAGAATAAAATTATAAGTTTAGCTCTAATATTCTGATTTTGTATAAGAATAAAATTAAAACTATCTTTGAAAACTATCAAAAATATTATGCTTTTATTAAATAATAAAGTTGCCCTAATTACCGGAGCAACAAGAGGAATTGGAAAAGAAATTGCATTAACTTTTGCAAAAAACGGTGCTAATATTGCCTTTACCTACATTAGTTCTGAAGATAAAGCCAAGGCCTTAGAAACTGAATTAAAGAGCTATGGAATAAAAGCAAAAAGCTATAAAAGTGATGCTGGTGATTTTAAAGCAGCTGAAGAGCTAGTAAATATTATTATTTCAGAATTTGGAACTGTAGATATATTGGTTAATAATGCAGGAATTACTCGCGACGGATTATTAATGAGAATGAGTGAAATACAATGGGATGATGTAATTAACGCAAATTTAAAAGCGGTATTTAATTTAGTAAAGGCAGTACAAAAACCAATGCTAAAAGCAAAAAAAGGATCGATAATTAATATGAGTTCTGTTGTAGGTATTAAAGGAAATGCTGGACAAAGTAATTATTCGGCTTCAAAAGCAGGCATTATTGGATTTACTAAATCTATTGCTTTAGAATTAGGATCTAGAAATATCAGAAGTAATGCAATTGCACCAGGATTTATCGAAACCGAAATGACTTCCTCTTTAGATGAAAAAGTAGTCCAACAATGGCGTGATTTGATACCCTTAAAACGAGGTGGAACCCCAGAGGATGTTGCAAATTTAACCTTATTTTTAGCAAGCGATTTGAGTGCTTACATCACGGGGCAATGTATTAATGTTTGCGGCGGAATGTTAACATAAATGATTAGTTCAACAACTAATTTTTAAACGCCATCCCTTTTACAAAAATTTATTAAAATATAAACTAATTGTTCACAAAAATCATAGTCACCAGTCCTTGGTATTTTTTTGCTATCAGTATAATAATAGCTTTTATTATTGCAATTGTAACCTATTACAAAAATAAAAAAAATACCGGCGCGCCTAAAAGTATTATTTTAATTTTATTTGGATTGAGATTTATTAGTTCTTTATTTTTGATTTTTTTATTACTAAATATTTTTGTTAAGCAATTTAAAAATAATACTGAAAAGCCAATTATTTTATTTGCCATTGACAACTCTTCATCGATTGTTTCAAACCAAGATAGTATTTATATTAAATCTGTATTTCAAGAAAAAATTACCCAGTTAAAAGAAAAAATAGGAAAAAAATTTAATTTTAAAACTATTCTATTTAGCAATAATGTAACAACGACTGAAAAATTACCTAGCTTTTTTGATAAAGAAACAGATATAGAGAATTTGATGATTGAACTAGAAACAAATTATTCTAATCAAAATATAGGCGCGTTAATATTAGTAAGTGATGGTATATACAATAAAGGCAGCGACCCTACTCTATTTTCAGAAAAATTAGGATATCCTATTTATTCTGTAGCATTAGGAGACACGCTTCAATTTAAAGATATTTCTATTCTGAAAATTAATCATAATCAATTGGCTTATTTAGGTAATGATTTTCCGGCTGAAATTATTATTCAAGCTAATAAATATAAAGGAAAAGAACTAGAAGTAGCTATACTTAAAAACGAAAAAGTTCAAGCTAAAAAAATAATAAATGTAACGGCTTCTAATTTTATTGGAACATGCAGTTTTACTCTAAACTCTGAAGTAAAAGGTATTATAAAATACGATGCAAAAGTCACAGTAATAAATGACGAAAAAAATAAATTTAATAATGCACAATCTTTTTTAATAGATATTTTAGATAACAAAGAAAAAATATTATTGTTAGCAAACCATCCGCATCCAGATGTTTCATGTTTAAAAGAAACCATATTAAAAGGAACAAATTATGAATTAGAAATTGATTTAATAACCCAATTTAATAAACCTCTGAACCCTTATAGTTTAGTTATCATTCACGGTTATTCATCGGCTAATTCTGATTTTCTTACCAATTGTAAAAAAAATAATATTCCTGTTTGGATAATTAATCCATTAACGAGCTCCAATTTACCTGGCATTAAAATAAATACCATTGGAAATGAATATAATGAAACGGAAGTCTTAGTAGAAAAAAACTTTAGTTTATTTTCTATAAGCGATAAGCTCAGCACCTTTTTAAATAACTCCCCAGCCCTTAATGTATTTTTCGGATACTATTCTTTAAGTAATGGATCTAACAGCCTTATTAATCAAAAGGTCGGACAAATAGCTACAAAAAATCCAGTTTTATTTTTTTATGAAAATAATAATTTAAAACAAGGCATTTTTATAGGAGACGGACTTTGGAAATGGAAAATGCGTGATTTTGTAGAAAATAAAACTAATGATCTATTCTTTGAATTAATTAGAAAAACCATTCAATATTTATCTGTTAAAAGTGATAAAAGTTTTTTTAGGCTCGTTGTTCCAAAAATAACAAAAGAAAACACTCCGATTGAAATAAAGGCAGAATTGTATAACAAGAGCTACGAATTAACGACTTTGCCCGAAATAAATTTTAAACTAAGTGATAAACAAAAAAAAATATTTTCATACACATTTAGTAAAATCAGTTCATCATACCAATTAAATTTAGGCATTTTAAGTGCTGGAGAGTATCAATACGAGGCAACTGTAAAATACAACAATGAATTATATATAAAAAAAGGAAAAATATTAGTTAACGAGCTTTTATCTGAAAATATAAATACAGTTGCAAATCATCAACTACTCTATAAAATTAGTACTCGAAGTAATGGAAAGATGTTTTACCCAAAAGATATTATGAACTTAGAAATAGAATTATTAAAAAATAATACAATAAAGTCTATCACTTATTCTCAAAAATCTACTTTTAATCTAATTGATTTTAATTGGTTTTTTATTTTAATAATTATTCTTTTGAGTTTTGAATGGCTTTTAAGAAAGCAATTTTTAACAATATAATTATTTAATTATATTTTTTTGCTAATTTACGATGTCATTCTAATTATTAATTTTATTTAATTGTTGTCTCCAATTTACGAACATACTGATATTAAAGATATTAAACGTTGTTTGGTGAAAATTATCTTAAATTAGCTTTTAAAAATTAAACTTTATCCCTAAATTTGTGTTTTAGTTGTGCATTTTTACACATTAATATGAGCAATACAAATAATATTCGTTTTAACAACTCTAATCGTCAATTTTATACTGAGTTAAAAAAGAGGGTAGATTTTTACTTTAGAGACAACAAAATCACTAAAAATGGTAATTTTAATATGTATTTGAAAACGATTTTTATGTTTTCTGCTTATTTTGTTCCTTATTTTCTTCTTGTTTTTAATGTTTTTGATAGCCAATTAATTTGGTTTGTATTATCAGCAATAATGGGTTTTTCAATGGCGGGTATTGGATTGTGTGTTATGCACGATGCAAACCATGGAAGCTACAGTAAAAGTGCGAAAATAAATCGAGTACTAGGATATGTAACACTTAATATTTTAGGAGGCCACTCGCTTAATTGGAGAATACAACATAATATTATTCATCATACTTACACCAATGTTCATGATATTGATGAAGATATAGCGCCTCCAGGATTTATGAGATTTGAGCCTCATACAGAAAGAAAATTTATACATAAGTTTCAATTTTTGTATGCTTGGTTTTTTTATGGTCTAATGACAGTTATGTGGAGTACCACAAAAGATTTTAAACAAGTAATAAGATACAGTAAACAAGGTCACCTCAAAACTGCTAATACTAATTTTGCTACTGAATTATTTTTGGTAATAACTTCTAAAATTATTTACTATGGTTATGTATTATTACCATTTTTTTTAGTTAAAGAGATGACTTTTTTAAATTGGCTGAGTGGTTTTTTAACAATGCATTTTATTGCGGGTTTATTATTAGCAATGATTTTTCAGCCAGCTCATGTTGTAACTGAAACAGATTTTCCTCTTCCAAATAACCAAGGAAGTATTGAAAATCACTGGGCGGAACATCAAATGAGAACAACTATGAATTTTGGAACAAAAGATCCACTTTTTTCGTGGTTAGTAGGTGGTTTAAATCATCAAGTTGAGCATCATCTTTTTCCTACTATTTGTCATGTTCACTATCCAAAAATTTCTAAAATTGTAGCGGACGTTGCAAAGGAATTTAATATTCCTTATTTAGATCAAAAAACTTTTTTTGGAGCCCTATGGTCTCATGAGAAAATGCTCTGGAAATTAGGAAGAGCTTAACTTTTATTTTGTTAAATTATTGTTACAAGACTAATTATATAAATTAGTATTACCCAGTTCAAATTTTACTTTTTTAGAATTAAATGCAAATATAAACTTACTTCATCATAATGTTTTTAACGTTGCTATAAACCGGAAAATTATTATGATGCCAATTCATTACAACAGTTCCATTTTTAACTAACATTAATCCAGGATTGCTCCTTATCATTGTTTTTAAAACAGTTTGATCCATTATCACAAAATTGTATAAAGCATTGTGTTTGTGTTTAAAAGCGTCTATTTCTTTAGATCCACTTGCTGTAAATGCGATAAAATTGAACTTATCTTTAGCTACTAATGTGTAAAAATCGTTTATCTGAGCCATCAACTTTTCATCATCTTTGGTTTCATTTAAATCATAGGCAATCAACCAAAAACTATAATTTTTATCATTTAGTAAAGAATCTGTTAAATCAATCTGTTCCAAGGAGTTTACCTTAAAATCTGTTATTTTAGGTGGATTAATTGCATCTTTTATAAGGATAGTTGTAGTAGCCGACCATTTCCAATTAAGTGTGTCCTGCCAAGGATAGTTTTTCATTGTGAATTCCATTTTATCGCCTGTCTTCAAATTTTCGTAAACAAAGCCCGATTCATAAATGGCAGGTTGATAATCAGATCCGGCTTTCATATTTTCTTTAATATTCATTCCTGGGGCATATGCTCTAAAATCTAAAGGCGGTAAATTTCGGTAAGCATAAATTGGAAACCAAAAAGCTAGAATTGCGCCTAATGCAAATAAAGCGCTAGATATTATTGGAGCGAAAGTTTCTTTAATATTCTCTTTACCAGAAAATAAAAGTGTAATTAATACCAATAACGCAATGTCTTTCCAAAAACTTTCCCAGGGTTTTAATTTTAAAAAATCACCAAAACAGCCACAATGGGTTACTTTATTATAACACGCAGAATAAAAAGTTAAAAAGGTAAAAAAAGCAATTTGAGCAAATAAAAGCCATAAAGTTAAATCACGCTTAAACCCAATTAATAACATTATACCTAAAATAATTTCACTGGCACAAATAATTATTGCCAATGGCAAAGCGATATGAGAAAACATCTCAAAAAAAGCCATACCCGTATCGGCCTGAAATACTTCGAAGTATTCTTTTAATTTATAACTAAATCCTATAGGATCATTAGCTTTGATAAAGCCTGAAAAAATAAATAAAGCTCCAACTAAAATTCTTGATATATGTGTTAGAAGAGAAATTTTTCCTATATATCCAGAGGCATTGATTAAAAATAATTGAATAATCAATAAAACAGATAAAATAATTTTACTAAAACAAGGTGGACATAGAAAATAAAATAATGTTGCTAATCCTACGGACCAGATGAACCGAAATAATTTAGAGGATAAAATTTTGTTCATACGTTATAATTTACAATCTTAATAAAAATTTAAACTTACTGATTTTTGGATTTAATCAAGGCAAAAGCAGAATAATTTATCATATCCATATAATTAGCGTCAACACCTTCGCTAATAATTGTTTTACCCTCATTGTCTTCTATTTGTTTAACACGAAAAACTTTCATTAATATTAAATCAGTTATCGAACTCATCCTCATGTCCCTCCATGCTTCTCCATAATCATGATTTTTATCTTCCATTAATTTTTTAGTTTGATTAAAATACTTATTATATAGGCTTTCAACCTCTTTATAAGGAATATCTATACGCGCATCATCATAGAGCTCTATTTGAATAAGAGCAATGATACAATAATTAATAATGCCAATATATTCTCCATTTATGGCGTCGTTAATTTTTTGAATTCCTTTTTCTTCTATACTTTTAATACGTTGAGCTTTAATAAAAATTTGATCAGTTAAAGATTTAGGCCTTAAATTTCGCCAAGCAGTTCCATAGTCGTTCATTTTCTTTAAAAAGATATCTTTGCATATCGCAATTGCTTCGTCATAATGTTGAGATGTTGTTTGCATAATTTATATGAACACTAAAATTAACGAAAAAAAAACAATTGAATATTCTTGTAATGGGAAAATTATAAAATTTAATAAGCCATTAATAATGAGTATTGTTAATATTACCCCCGATAGCTTTTATGACGGAGGCAAATATGACTCTGAAATAGATGTATTAAAAGATGTTGAAGATAAAATAAATTCTGGCGCCAATATTATTGATATAGGAGCATCTTCATCGCGGCCAAATTCAGATGAAATACCAGAAAAAGAAGAATGGAATAGATTAAAAAATATTTTGATTTCGGTTCGTAGAAGTTTTCCTGATATTTTATTAAGTGTAGATACTTATCGTGCATCAATTGCAAAAAAAAGTGCCGAGTATGGTATAGATATTATTAATGATATTAGTGGAGGCAATATAGATTCTTTAATGTTTAAAACGGTTGCTGATATAAACCTTCCATACATTTTAATGCACATTCAGGGCACACCTAAAACAATGCAAAATAATCCTAAATATTTAAATGTAGTGGAAGATATTAAAAAATATTTTGAATCAAAAATTACTCAGTTAATAAATTTAGGATTCAATAAAATAATTTTAGACCCAGGATTTGGATTTGGAAAATCTCTTGAAAATAATTATCAATTATTAAAAGGACTTGCTGTTTTTAGCACTTTAAATTATCCTATACTTGTTGGAGTTTCGAGAAAAAGTATGATTAATAGTGTTATTGGTACTAATCCAGTTACCGCCTTAAATGGAACCACTGTTTTAAATACAATTGCCTTACAAAATGGCGCGTCTATATTAAGAGTTCACGATGCATACGAAGCAAAACAAGCCATTGAATTAATTGAGTTTTATAAATCTTGCTAAGAGTAAATTTTTATAACTTTGAGCCAATAAAAAATAAATTAATTTTATAAGATGTATAAAAAAATATTTTTTTCATTATTGTTATTTTCTTTTACAATTATTAATATTTCTTTTAAATCAAAAACCACTTATGCTTATCAAATTGCTTTACTAAAATATAACGGTGGTGGAGATTGGTATGCTAATTTAGAAACATCGCTCCCCAACCTAATAAAATTTTGTAATGAAAATTTAAAAACGGCAATTAATCCCGAACAAGCTATTGCCGATGCAGGAAGTATTGAAATTTTTAATTATCCATTTATTCATATGACTGGTCACGGAAACGTGATATTCTCAAATCAAGAGGCTGAAAATTTAAGAAATTACATGCTTGCTGGTGGCTTTTTACATGTTAGTGATAATTATGGCATGGATAATTTCATACGTATACAATTAAAAAAAATATTTCCTGAATTAGATTTAATTGAAATACCATTCAGCCACCCAATTTACCATCAAAAATATGACTTCCCAAAAGGATTACCTAAAATTCATGAGCATGACAAGAAGGCTCCTCAAGGATTTGGATTAATATATAAAGGTAAATTAATTTGCTTTTATGATTTTGAATGTGACTTAGGTGATGGTTGGGAAAATCAAGAAATTCATAATGATAGCCAAGAAGCAAGAAATAATGCCTTAAAAATGGGTGCAAATATTATTTCGTATGCCTTTATGAGTTTTGAAAAAAAATAAATCTACATCTTTATTTTGAATGAAATTTTATACACAAATAAATATGTTTAAAAATATATTAAATATATTTTTATATTTTTTATGTATAAGTGCTTTGTCGCAAAACTATACTTTAAGCGGAGTAGTAAAGGGTGACAAGGAAAATCTTTCTTTTGCAACAATTTATCTAAAAGGAACTAGTAAAGTCATAAATAGTAATGATGATGGGAATTATTCTATAAAATTAGAAAAAGGATTGCATACTCTTGTTTTTCAATACATAGGTTATTCAAAACAAGAAATCGAAATAAATTTAACAGAAAATAAAATATTAAATGTTAATTTAATTGGTGAGGGTATAAAACTTCAAGAAATAACCATAATTTCTGGCGAAGACCCAGCCAATCGAATTATTCGAAAAGCAATCAAAAAACGTAAGTTTTATTTGAATCAAGTAAACGAATATTCTTGTCAATCATATATTAAAGGATTGCAAAGATTAAATTATGTTCCCGAAAAAATTAAAAAACTAATTAAATTTAAGACTGGTGATAAATTAGATTCTACTCAACTTGGTGTAATATATTTAAGTGAAAGTGAAAGTAATTACTTTTTTCAAAAACCAGATAAAGAAAAAGAAGTGATGTATAGTAGCAGAATTAGTGGCGAAAATAAAAACTTCAGCTTTAACCAATTAAGTCAATTAAAATTTAACTTCTATAATAACTTAATTACAATTAAAGGATTAAGCGATCGGCCAATAATTTCGCCATTAAATAGAAATGCTTTTTATTACTATAAATTTTTTCTAATTGGTACAATTATCGAAGATGGAAAAGTAATTAATAAAATTAAAGTAAAACCTAAACGAAAAACTGACCCTTGTTTTACAGGTATAATTTATATTCAAGATAAAGCATGGCGTTTAACGAGCCTTGATTTGAATTTAACCAAAGAAAATAAAATAAATTTTGTAGATACTTTAAGTATTAAACAATTGCATACTCCAATTTTAAACGATACTATTTGGATGCCTGCTAATCATAATCTTAGCTTTTCATTTAATTTTATGGGACTTAAAGGAAATGGTTATTTTAATGCCATAGTTAGAAATTATAATCTTTATCCAAATTTTAACTCAAAAACATTTAGTAATGAAAAATTGCTGATTGAAGATGGAGCAAATAAAAAAGACTCTAATTATTGGAATTTAAATAGACTTGCTCCATTAACAAAAGAAGAAAATAGAGATTATACAAAAAAAGATAGTATTACAAAAATTCATGGCTCAGATGCGTATAAAGATTCTATCGACAAAAAAAGAAATAGATTTAGACTTCCCAATATAATACTCGGATACGAGTATAATAAAACTAAAAAGGGGGTTTCAATAAATATTCCCGGAATTATTAAAAATGGGATTCAATATAATACAGTTGAAGGAATTAATTTAAATTATAATTTTTCTATTAATAAAGAATTTGAGGATTTTAGAGCCCACAGAATCAATGGTAGAATAAGGTATGGATTTAGTAATTATTTATTAGGTGCTGAAATAGGGTATAATTATTTTTATAATCCAAAAAAAAATAGTCGTATTGGCTTTAAATGTAAATCTATTGTTGAGCAATTTAATTCATCAGATCCAATTAACCCATTAGTGAACTCATTTTATACATTATTTAAAAATGATAATTATCTTAAACTTTATAAAGAAAAATCTATTGAAAGTACCTATTATAGTGAACTTATTAATGGAGTTTTTTTAAATTCAGTGGTTAAGTATTCGCATAGAGACTTTTTAGAAAACTCAACAGATTTATTAATAGTTGATGATAAAGTTAAATTATTTACAAGCAATATTCCCAACAAAGATTTTAGCTCCGAATCATTTTATTTTAATAGTAATGCTTTTACTGCAGAATTATCACTTTCTATAAGATTTAAACAAAAATATATTTCCATACCAAATAAAAAAATATTTTCTAAAAGTAAGTTCCCAAGGTTAAATTTAACATATAAAAAAGCTTTTCCTATTTTATTTAGTAAATTAAATTACGATTTGGTAAGTGCTATGATTTATGATGAAATAAATTTAGCTTTATTAGGTAAGTTAGGTTATCGTTTAAAAGTTGGCAGTTTTTTAAATACAAAAAAAATTGCATTTATGGACTTTAAACATTTTTTAGGAAACCAAACGATTTTGAATACAAATGAATATCTTGGGAGCTATAGACTCCTTCCTTATTATCAATTCAGTGCAGATCAATGGTATATAGAATCACATATCGAACATCATTTTAATGGCTTTTTAGTCAACAAAATTCCATTAATAAAAAAACTACGATTACAAGAAGTTATTGGGGGGCATCTTTTAATGAATAATAATTTAAAACAGTATTATGAAATCAATTTTGGAATAGAAAATATTTTAAATATTTTAAGAATTGATTATGTTTTGAATTATGGGATAAATAATGAAGTAAAAAGTGGCTTTACCATTGGAATCATATCGAAATTATGAAAAAAAATTATTTATTTTTTGTATTACTTATTTTTTTTATGATTTATCGAGCTCAAAATTCTCTAAGTATAAAAGAAAATGAGGCTCAAATTATTGGAGGTAATATTCAATTAGAGCAAGTGTTACAGACCCAGCTAAATCTTCCTAAAACTATTTTAAATACCAACTTTAATCAAGACTTTATTGTTTTTTTTAATATTGATTCTCTCCATAAAGCATTTAATATAGTAACCGATAATAAAATAAATATTTTTTTAAATGATGAGATAAAACGTATGCTCTTATTTTTAAAATTTAAAAAGACAATTCCATTTTCAAAACTATCAAGCCCATACTATATTAAATTTAATATTTCAAAAAATAAATACAATAATTATTTTAAACAAAAATCAAAATTAAAATTAAATTTAAGTGCGGATAGCAGTTTTATCGTTTATTCAAAAGCAGATATGTCTCCCGTATATTATAAAAATGGTGATGAGGGATTAATTGATTTTATTTTATCAGAAATAGAATATCCAAAACTTGCTATAGAAAAATCTATTGAAGGTACGGTAATTACCGAATTTATTGTTGAAACGAATGGCTACGTAAGCAATCTAATTATAAAAAACGGGATCGGAGCGGGCTGTTCAGAAGAAGCTTTAAGAATAATAAAGCAAACTAAATGGCAACCAGCTGTTATAAATAATAAATTAGTTAGATACAAAACAACCTATCCAATAACATTTAGCTTACGAAATGTGAATAAGGATAATGAATCTTCCTCACAAAGTCTAGGACAGTAAATTAACTTGTTTTTTTAAAGCCCAATTCTCTTTTATACGCATCAACACCGTATCAGCAGCTTTTTTATCATTGTATCCGCACAAATGCAATATACCATGAATCAAAACACGGTTCAATTCTTCTTCAAAATCTGATTTAAATTTCACGGCGTTTTCTTTAACACGTTCAATGCTAACTATAATATCCCCATTTATAATTTTATCCTTACAGTAATTAAAAGTAATAATATCAGTATATGAGTTGTGTTTTAAAAATTGAATGTTTTTCTTTAAAATCTCTTCATCATTGGTAAAAAGAAAATTAATTTGCCCTAATTGTTTTTTTTCTAATTTTAAAACTTTGGCAATCCATAGTTTTATATTATTTTTTTTTCTTAAGTTAAAGTTAATTTTTTCAACCTGAAAAGTAATTGACATATTATAAGTTTAAAGTATCTTTAATTATTAAAGGTAACTCTCCATTATTGTGTTTCATAATTAATATATCAACATCCTTTATCGAAATCTTAAATTCAAGTATTCTAGTATAAAATAATTTTTGTTGTGCATACATTATATCCTTCAACTTAGAGCATTCTTGTTTTTCTGTAAAAGTATAAAACTTAATTTGACTAACATCAAAAGCATTTTCTTTTGTGTCAGCTATTAATTTTTTTAACTGCTGCTGTACCATTTTTGATCTTTCAAAAATTAATTGCCGATTTTTAATAAAATCAGCTAAACCAATTCCACTATTATAAAAACGTTGCAAATTATCTTCTTCTGGCTTACTGATTGTATCGATAATAATTTGTTGGATAATCTGTTTATAATCATTAAAACGCGTAACTGAATTTTTTAAAAGAACGGTATCTATTTTTAAAAATTCTTCTTGAAGAGTATAAACCACGGTACTTAAACTATCAATGGTTTTTATGTTTTGATCATACAATTCTGAATTACGACAAGAGCCAAATATTAATAGAATGACAAAAATAATAATAAAATGATACTGGCTTCGATTCATTAATCAATAATATTAAAACCACAATATGGAATGAGTACATCAGGTATTTTTATCCCCTCTTGTGATTGATTATTTTCTAATAAGGCGGCAACAATTCTAGGCAATGCCAAAGCGCTTCCATTTAAACTGTGAGCTAATTGACTTTTTCCGTTTGCATCTTTATATCTACATTTTAAACGATTAGTTTGAAAAGTCTCGAAATTACTAACACTACTTACTTCTAACCATTTTGATTGAGCCGCGCTCCATACCTCTAAATCATAAGTTAAGGCACTAGAAAAACTCATATCGCCACCGCATAATTTTAAAATACGAAATGGCAATCCTAACTCTTTTAATAAACTAGCTACATAATCTAGCATATCTTCTAAAATTTTATAGCTTTGATTTGGATGAGTAATTTGTACAATTTCAACTTTATCAAATTGATGCAAACGATTTAAGCCTCTCACATCTTTTCCATAACTTCCTGCTTCTCTTCTAAAACAAGGAGTATAGCCGCAATTTTTTATTGGCAAATCAGTCTCTTTTAAAATTACATCGCGATAAATATTTGTGATTGGAACCTCTGCAGTTGGTATTAAATACAAATTATCTATTGAAGCATGATACATTTGCCCTTCCTTATCAGGCAATTGCCCTGTGCCATAACCACTTTCTTCATTAACTAAAATAGGAGGTTGTACCTCATTATAACCGTTAGAGGTAGCCCTATCTAAAAAAAAATTGATTAAGGCTCTCTGCAAACGCGCGCCTTTGCCCTTATAAACAGGAAAGCCTGAACCAGTCAATTTTACACCTAACTCAAAATCTATGATATCATATTTTGACGTTAATTCCCAATGAGGTTTTGCGTTTGAATAGAGGGTTGGCTTTTCACCATGTTCTAAAATTACCTCATTATCCTCAGGAACTTTTCCAGCTGGTACGTTTAAGTTTGGTGTGTTTGGAACTGTTACTAATAAATTATTTAATTTTAATTCAATTTGGTTTAATTGATCGTCTATTAATTTTTCAGTGATTTTTAAATCGGCTGTTTTTATTTTTAAAGCATCTGCCTCTAACTTTTTACCGCTTTTCATCAAATCTCCTATTTGTTTTGAACAGCTATTTGATTCAGCCTTTATGTCATCACCTTTTTTTTGAGTTATTTTTCTAATATTATCTAATTCTAAAATATCATTAATAATGGTTTCGGCATCTTTAAAATTTTTTATTGATAATCGTTTTAAAACATCTTCCTTATTTTCTCTGATATTAATTATTTGTAACATATTGGCCGAATTTTATTTTTGATCGAAATTAATTTCTTATTATTTTTAAGCTAAATTACCGATTTAATCTTTTGGTCTTTGAGTGATATTAAAAAAAAAGCCCACCTTTAAAGGAGGGCTTTTAAATTATAAGACTTATTTACTATCCCTCAATAGGAACAATAGATACATAAGATCTATCATCTTTTTTCTTTTTAAAAACAACTTTACCGTCAATCAGAGCGTATAGCGTGTGATCTTTACCAATACCAACTCCAACACCTGGATTATGTTTTGTTCCTCTTTGGCGAACAATAATATTTCCTGCAATACAAACTTGACCCCCGAAAATTTTAACTCCTAAACGTTTACTGTGCGAATCTCGTCCATTGTCTGATGAACCCGCTCCTTTTTTATGTGCCATTTTTTCTTATGTTTTAATTTTGTGAATTAGATTTTTAAAAATCTTCTTTCTAAAATAATTAATCTTCTTTCTTTTTAGTTGTCTTTTTTGCTGCTGCCTTTTTAGGTGCTGCTTTTTTAGGTGCTGCTTTTTTTATCGGATCCTCAATAACAACTTCTTCAACTTCTAAAATTGGTTCGGCAATTTTAGCTTTTAATCCCTGAACACGAACTTTTCTCTCGGCTGTTAATTCCGACTCTAACTTATCGCCTTTAGCTAATACGCCTTGAATTAGAATTTGAGTTAAACATTGACGGTGATTGTTCCATTTTTGATACCCCTTACGTCGTTTCTTTTTGAAAATAATTACTTTGTCGCCTTTTAAGTGGCTAATAACTGTGGCGGCTACTTTAGCGCCATCTACGGTAGGGGTTCCAACTGAAATTTTTCCACCATTATCCAGCAGGAGTACATTGTCAAATTCAATTTTTGCACCCTCGTTAGCCTCAAGGCGGTGAACATAAACTTTATTTCCACGTTCCACTTTAAATTGTTGCCCAGCTATTTCTACAATTGCGTACATCTAATTTTAATTTTAAATTTTTATTAAATTCCTCAAAAAGGGATGCAAATATAATAAATTCTTAATTATTTGCAAATTTTCAATGGCGATTGATTAAATAAACACTTAAAATAATAACTAAAACACTTGTAACTTGAATCAAATTAATAGTCTCGCCAATAAAATACCCCAAAGTAACGGCAACTACAGGAATTAAATAGGTGCAACTACTGGCAAAAACAGTTCCTGCCTTTTTAATTAATAAATTAAAAATAATAACTGATAAAGCTGAACCAATAATTGCTAAAACACAAACATAACCTAAAGATGATAATGCTTTTGGATGAGTATAAAGATGAGTAGTAAATTGGGTAAATCCAAAAAGATAAACTAATGCGAACGGACCTATAACAGAAAAAGACCAAACTGTAGCTTTTATTGAGTTCAAATCACATAAATACTTTTTAATTCCATTTAAACTAATCGCATAACAAATAGTTGCTATTACAACTAATAATCCAAACATTATATTCTGAAACTTATTATTCCCTGTTTCAAAAAACAATAAACAAACTGCAGCTATAAAACCAACTAAAATTCCAAAAATTTGTTTTGATGATGTTTTTATTTTTAACCAAAATAATGAAATTAAAACAGTGAAAATTGGTGTTAATGCATTTAACATGCCTGCTAAACTGCTACTGATATGCGTTTCGGCCTTTGTAAATAAAAATGCAGGGATTAAATTACCAAAAACACTCATTAAAACTATACCTAAAAAATATTTTTTTAGATCAATTTTGTAATATTTAAACTGAAATGGTAACAAAAATAAAAAGGCAATCGAAATCCTTAAAGCGGCCACTTCATCACTACTAAATGCATCTAATCCACGTTTCATTAAAATAAAAGAACTACCCCAAACTACTGATAAAATAATAAGTATAGACCAACTTAATGATTTTGAATGCATAATTATTGCAAATTTAAGTCTTTAGACTTTAATTATAGCTTTAAAAATTTTTACACATAAAATAATCGAGTACCTTTGATTGAATAAAATAAAACCATGATAGAGATTGGAAAAATGAATAGCCTTGTCGTTTTGAGAAAAACTGATGTGGGTTTATTTTTAGGAGATTCAGAAAACAATGAGGTATTATTACCCACTTCGTATATAAAATCAAAATATAAAAATAACGATAATATTAATGTTTTTGTTTACACTGATTCCAATCATAAATTAATTGCTTCTTCTCTTAAACCATTTGCAGAAATTAACAACTTTGCTTACTTAAGAGTAACTTCTGTTTCTGATTTTGGAGCTTTTTTAGATTGGGGATTAGAAAAGGATTTGTTTGTTCCATTCAACGAACAAAAAACAAAAATGATTGTAGATGCTTTTTATGTTATTTTTATTTATATTGATAAACTTACTTGCCGACTTTTAGGATCAAATAGAATTGAAAAATTTATTTCGAAAGAAATTCCACAGCTAAAAACAAAAGAAGAAGTTGATTTACTTGTATTCGAAGAGTCTAATTTAGGCTATAGTGCTATCATTAATGGTAAATATAAAGGTCTAATTTATCATAACGATATATACCAAGATGTTTTTATTGGCGATGAAATTAAAGGGTATGTTAAAAAAATTAGAGAAGATCATTTAATCGATATTAGCTTTCAAAAAAGTGGTTTTAAAAATGTATTAGATTCAACAGAATTGATACTAGAATATATTAAAAAAAATAATGGGTTTATTAATCTTCACGATAAAAGTACTCCCGAAGAAATTTCGATTAGATTAAGTATGAGTAAAGCAACTTTTAAAAAATCAATTGGAATTTTATA
>SYAL01000053.1 GCA_005787585.1 Bacteroidota bacterium | reverse complement strand
CACCAATATTATTTCAGAAAATAAATTTTTTTTAGGTCGCGAATTATTTTATGAAACACTTTTAAGTAAGAATAATACAATTTCCTGTGGTTCATGTCATCAACAACATACTGGTTTTGCCAACGCTGACCATGATTTAAGTCATGGTATAAATAATTTAAGAGGGCAGAGAAATGCTTCGGCTTTATTTAATTTAGTTTGGCACCCATATTTTATGCATGATGGAGGGATAAATCACATAGAGGTTCAGCCAATAGCGCCAATTGTTAATGCTATTGAAATGGGTGAGGATATTAACCATGTTATTGAAAAATTACAAGGATCTGAGAAGTATAAAACACTTTTTAAAAATGCTTTTGGAACTGATGAAGTAACTTCAGATAGATTATTAAAAGCAATTACTCAATTTCAAGGATTAATTTATTCATACAATAGCAAATACGATCATGTTAAAAGAAAAGAGAAAAATGCAAGTTTTACTATACAAGAAGAAAGGGGCTATAATTTATTTTTAGCCAACTGTAATGCATGTCATACCGAACCTTTATTTTCTGATTTTAAATTCAGAAATAATGGTTTATCAATAGATCCATTTTTAAAGGATAGTGGCAGATATCAAATTGATAAGTTACCCGAAAATATATTTAAATTTAAAACTCCAAGTCTCAGAAATTTAGCACTTACTTATCCATATATGCATGACGGGCGTTTTAAATCTTTGGAGCAATGTTTAAATCATTATACCAATCAAATAGATAATTTAGTTAACCTCGATCCATTAATCCCTAAATCAGGAATATTATTAAGCGAATTTCAAAAATCTGATATTATTTCTTTTTTAGGCACTTTAACAGACACGGTTTTTATAAAAGATATACGTTTTGCCGACCCAAATTTTAATTAATTATGAAAATTAATATTTTATTTTTTTTTGGATTACTAATGTTGGTCAGTTCTTGTAAAAAAAATCAGCTAGGAGGAAGTTCCTATATCAAAGGAAAGGTTTCTCATCATTCAAAAGCCATAGCAAATGCAATAATTTTTATTAAATTTAATACAAAAGAATTTCCTGGAAAAGAAATTGAATTATATGATCATTCTCTTTCATCTGATATAAATGGTGAATTTAGTATAGCTTGTTATAAAGGTTATTATTATTTATATGCTGTAGGAACTGATGATCAGTTTTTTCGGCAAATAAGTGTTAATGGAGGAGCACCTGTAAATATTCGCAGCAACGAAATCGTTGAAATGAATTTAGCTGTATCAGAGTAAACAAATTAATTAACAAACAAATTTATTATTTTTGAGTATTCATATTATTAAGTGTAGTCTTTTTATTTTTTAATCTAATTATTTAATAAGAATCGTTTTGTCAATTAAGGTTACATTTTTAGGAACAGCTACTTCAACAGGAGTGCCAGTTATTGCTTGCACTTGCAAAGTATGTAGAAGTTTAAATCCTAAAGATAAACGGTTACGATCTTCTATTTTAGTAGAATCATCAACTACTAGACTTGTTATTGATACTGGACCGGATTTTAGACAACAAATAATACGCGAAAAAATAAAAAAGTTAGATGCTGTTTTACTTACCCACGAACATAAAGATCATATTGCTGGTTTAGATGAGGTTAAAGCATTTAATTTTATAAATAAAATGATTATGCCTATATATGCAACTGAGCAAGTAAAATCATCATTAATTAGAGAGTTTGCATATATTTTTGCTGAGATAAAATATCCTGGAATTCCTGAAATAGAAGTTATTATTTTTGATAATAATCCTTTTTTGGTTGGTGATATTTTAATAAAGCCCGTAAATGTGATGCACTATAATTTACCTATAAAAGGATTTAAAATTAATGATTTTGCTTACATTACGGATGCTAACTTTATTTCAAAATCTGAAAAGGAAAAATTAAAAAATTTAAATGTTTTGGTTTTAAATTCACTTAGAAAAGAACCTCATATTTCTCATTTTACTTTTGATCAGGCCATAGCCTTGGTAAAAGAATTAAATCCAAAAAAAGCATATTTTACTCACATCTCTCATCAATTAGGATTACATGAAGAGGTAGCAAAAGAACTACCTTTTAACATTGAATTGGCTTTTGATGGACTTCAATTGATTATTTAATCTGAAATGATTAAAATTTATAAATTATATCAGTTTTCAGGTGTTAAAAAAATAATTGTTTCAAAATATAAAGTAGTTTAATCAAGTAAATCTATTAAGAATTGTAATAGTATAATTTTGATTTTTTAAATTTAAATTTTAAATGTAAAATTTGCGGATGGTATATTAAAAAACTATATTTGAAAACAATTAGGATTATGAAAAAAATAAATTTATTGTTTTTATTTTCTATATTTCTTATTTTATTATCATGTAAGACTGAAACTAAAAATTACACTTTACAAAATATTGAATTTACAGTTGAAGGTCCACTCTTTGAAGGTTCAAACTCCGCACAATATGAAGTAGAAGTTGATGTTAATAAAATACAATCTGCCGATAAAATTAACGAAGCTAAATTTATTTCTTGTCAATTATTTGCACCTGATAGTTCAGATTTTAGTAATGTATCTGGTTTTGTTCTTCAGCTTACTGGAGAAAACTCAGATATGACAGAAATTGCACTTTTAAACCAAGTTAATGGAGGGTCTTATGTTCAACTCAAGCCTTCATCAGATAAAGATATTAGTAATTTTTTCAAACAAAATAAATTTATACTCTTAATGGATACCTATTTAAAAAAAGATCAAGAAAAAAATTTAAAATTTAAAGCTAATATTGTTTTTGAAGTTAAAGTAAATCAATAAAAATTAATTAAATACATATGAAAAAAATATTTTTATCAATAGTTATAATTATTTCAATTTCAATTTTAATGGGCTTTATGCAAAATAATCCTGAAGATCGTTTACTTGGTATTTGGGAACCAAGTAATGGTAGAGCTCGTGTTAAAATTGAAAAAATCGGTACAAAATATTTTGGTAAAATTGTTTGGCTTAAAGTACCCATTGATCCTGAAACTAATAAACCTAAATTAGACAAAAATAATCCTGATATAAGTCTTCGTTCTGTTCCTCTTAAAGGTTATAGAATGCTAAAAGATTTTATTTACAAGGGTGAAGATGAATGGGCAGAGGGAACTATTTATGATCCTTTAACTGGTAGTACTTATAGTTCTGTCATCAAAATGAAGGACGACAATACACTTGATATAAGAGGTTATATAGGCGTTTCAACTTTTGGAAAGACTGATGTTTGGAAAAGATTACAGCTGACTTCAAAAAATTAACTTTTTATGAAGCACAAATTATTTTTTGTAGTAACATTTATATCATTTTGTAGATTTTCAATAATTGCACAAATAGATAGTACTTCTCAAACAGAAGAAGATTTTAGTATGTATGATAATCTTCAGTTTGCTGATAAAGGTTCAAAAAATTTTTGTAGCAATAAAATTGAGGGACTAAGTCCTTCTAAGTTTATTTCTTTGGGCTATGATATTCAAGGATCTCAAAAGTTAACAACTGATACTTTTTCAAATCAGAATCCTTCTGATAGTTATTTCAGTTCGGTTCATGGTTTGCGAATTTCTGCAAACATTCCTGTTGTATCTAGCAACAAATTGATAATACAATTAACTGGTAATTACATTGAGTCTCGATATGAAATAAATCAACCAAATATTGTTAAAAACGACTTACTTTCAAAAACCCTCTCAACCTTTGGTTTAAGAACGATGGGTTTAGGCACAACGATATTCAAACCATTAAACGAAAAACAATTTATACTTTTTCAGGGTTCTGGCGACTTAAATGGTGATTGGAAATGGAATGATTTGATGCCTTTAAAATATTTAAAGTATAACGCAGCTTTTTTGTATGGTGTAAGAAAAACTGATCGTAAACAATGGGGTATTGGTTTATCCAGAACTTACCGTGCTGGTGAGTTAAATTATATTCCGGTATTTTTGTTTAATACAACCAGCGTTTCTAATAAATGGGGAACCGAAATTCTTTTCCCTGCTCGTGCCCATGTTAGAAGAACATTTAATGCCAGAAGCATGGCGTTTTTTGGATACGAACTCGAGGGACAAAGTTACAGATTGTATAATAATGATTTCCGAGATAAAGATCTCGAAATTAGAAGAAGTGAGATTAGGTTACGTTTGGTTTATGAACGATCCCTTAAAGATTTTATTTGGATAAGTATTCAGGGAGGATACAGAATAAATTACAGTTATAATGTGGATAAATTGGAAAATGGTAATGATTTTTACAGAGGTTTTTTTGGAAAACAACCGTTTGTTATGGAAAATAAGTTAACCAATACTTTTTATTTTAATGTGAGTATTAATCTGGTTAGTCCCTAACTTTTTTTAATTAAATGTTATAATTTTCTCTTTGTATTCATTTATTTTAACCCGAATTTTATAATTTAAATGAAGCCTAATATAATTGATGAGGAATTGATTGAAATAATTGGTGCTCGTTCTCACAATTTAAAAAATATATCTTTAATAATTCCCCGTAATAAATTAGTTGTAATTACAGGTCTGAGTGGTAGTGGAAAATCTTCGCTTGCTTTTGATACTATTTATGCCGAAGGGCAACGCCGATACGTAGAAAGTTTTTCTTCTTATGCCCGACAATTTTTGGGAAATTTAGAGAGACCAGATGTAGATAAAATATCTGGACTTAGCCCAGTAATATCTATCGAACAAAAATCGGTAAATAAAAATCCTCGATCAACGGTTGGTACTATTACAGAAATATATGACTTTATGCGTTTGCTCTTTGCAAGAGCTGGCGAAGCATACTCCTATAATACAGGCGAAAAAATGATTCGATACAGTGACGATCAAATTGTAGATTTAATTATTGAGGATTATAATTTAAGAATAATATATTTATTAGCGCCCGTTGTTAAAGGTCGAAAAGGTCATTATAGAGAACTATTTGAAGATATCAGAAAGAAAGGATTTAATAAGGTTAGAATAGATGGTGAAATTTTTGACCTTAAACCCAAGATGCAGGTTGATCGATATAAAATTCATGACATAGAAATAGTTATAGATAGAATTGAAATTTTAAAAGAAATTAAACCTCGACTTTATCAATCTCTTCAAATTGCAATGAAGAATGGAAAAGGAACGATAATGGTAATTATTCATGAAGAAGAAGAAGTTTCTAAAATAAAGAAAAAAATTCATTCATCAGATTTTCAAAAACCACGTTTTTTTAGTCGATTTTTAATGTGTCCAACTACCGGAATTAGTTACGACGAACCCGCTCCTAATTTATTTTCTTTTAACTCCCCTTATGGAGCCTGTTCAACTTGTAATGGTTTAGGTGAGATTTCAGAAATAGATATTAATAAAATTGTTTCTAATCAAAAACTATCTATCTCTAAAGGAGCGATTGCTCCAATTGGTCCAAAAAAAATTGGTGGAGCTTGGATTTTTAATCAATTAGAAGCAATTGGTCAAGTATACGGATTTTCATTAGATACACCTTTTGAAGAAATTTCTGATAAAGCAATAAATGTAATATTTTATGGTAGCGAAGAATTGTTTAAAGTAATTACCGAAGGAGGAAGTTACAATATCAATTTTGAGGGTATAGCCAATTTTATTACTCGTCAATCAGAGGACGAACCAAGCCCCGCAATGTTAAAATGGGCTCAAGGATTTACCAATAAAAAAACATGTTCTGAATGTAAAGGTGCGCGATTAAAAAAAGAAGCATTATATTTTAAAATAGATAATAAAAATATTTCAGAATTATCTGACTTAGACATTTCATTATTACAAGTTTGGTTTAATGATATTGAAAAACGTTTATCAAAAAAACAAAATATAATTGCTAAAGAGGTATTAAAAGAAATTAGGTCGAGAATTCAATTCTTAATGGAGGTTGGTTTAAATTATGTAACTATTAATCGATCTTCCAAAACCCTCAGTGGAGGCGAGGCTCAAAGAATTCGTTTAGCTACTCAAATAGGCTCTCAATTAGTTGGTGTTTTGTATATTTTAGATGAGCCTAGTATTGGTCTTCATCAGAGAGATAATATGAGATTGATATTAGCACTTAAAAATTTACGTGATGTGGGTAATAGTGTTTTGGTTGTTGAGCATGATAAAGATATGATTATTGAAAGCGATTATGTTATAGATATTGGTCCTGGTGCCGGAGTACATGGCGGTAGAGTAGTTGCAGCAGCTAAACCTAATGAAATGCTTAAGTTTGATACCATGACAGCAAATTATATTACGGGTAAAAAAAAGATTGAATTACCCAAATTACGTCGCAAAGGAAACGATAAAAAAATATCAATAAAAGGTTGCACTGGCCATAATTTAAAAAACGTAAGTATCGATTTACCACTAGGAAAATTTATATGCATAACAGGAGTAAGCGGAAGCGGAAAAAGTAGTTTAATTAACGAAACACTTTATCCAATTTTAGCGTCTTATTTTTATAATTCAGAAAAAAGACCTTTACCTTATCAATCTATAATTGGTATAGATTTAATTGATAAAGTAATTGAAATTAATCAATCTCCTATTGGACGAACTCCTCGAAGTAACCCTGCAACCTACACCAATGTTTTTTCTGACATAAGAAATCTATTTTCAGAAATACCTGAATCTAAAATTAGAGGGTATAAGCCTGGTCGTTTTTCATTCAACGTAAATGGAGGTAGATGTGAAGCTTGTGGGGGTGCAGGTTTAAAGACAATAGAAATTAATTTTTTAACTGACGTTTATTTTAATTTTTATTTTTTTAACGGAAAAAGGTATAATAGAGAAACAATAGAAATTAGATACAAAGGCAAATCAATTAGTGATGTTTTAAATATGACAATTGATGAAGCATGTTCTTTTTTCGAAAATTTACCGACTATTTATAGACAAATTAAAACTTTACAAGATGTTGGTTTAGGTTATATTACTTTAGGACAGCAAGCAACAACTTTAAGTGGTGGCGAGGCACAACGAGTAAAACTATCAACCGAACTTAGTAAGCGAGATACAGGAAATACATTGTATATATTGGATGAACCAACTACCGGCTTACATTTTGAAGATATTCGAATTTTATTAGTAGTTTTAAATAGATTAGTTGATAATGGAAATACCGTATTAGTAATCGAACATAATATGGATATTATTAAGTCAGCCGATTACATTATAGATATTGGCCCAGAGGGAGGAAAGGGTGGAGGGGAAATTCTTTTTGCTGGAACCCCAGAAGATTTAGCTAAAGTTAAAACGAGTTATACAGCTGCTTTCATAAAAAAAGAATTATTAAATTCTAATTAAATTTTAATTTTAATCTTTTCAACCTTTTATATGCCAAACAAATAATTTGTTAAATATGGGAAATAAGAATAAAAAAAAATTATGGCTTTTAGTTGTTTTTTACGAAAAATAACTTTAAGTATAAAGTTTAAGGTGAAATTTTTCTTTTATTTCATTTTTAAAAAATACCATTCCAAAATAAAAAGTATCTATACTCATAGTTACAGAATCATTTTGTATGATTTTTTTCCAGGCTTTTGTCATTTCCTTGCTCCAATAAATATCGTCGAAAATAAATACACTATTATTATGTTTTTTAGTTAAAGCTAATTCAAAATATTTAATAGTAGCATCGTGTGTATGATTTCCATCTATAAATATAAAATCTAATTTATTTAATATATTTAAAACTTTTGGAAGAGCTGAATCAAAATTATCATTAATAAATTGAATGTTTTTAAATTTATTATTTTCTGAAAGTTGAATTGCAAATTTATATAAAGCCAAACATCCTTCTATTGTAATTATTGAAGATTTACTGTTTGCTTTAGCTAGATAAAGACTATTAATCCCTATTGATGTTCCTAATTCTACAGCATTATTACAATTTAAAAAATTAAATAATCTAAAAAGTATTTCTGATTGATATCTCGTACTAATACCTGTGGCTGCAATTGATTTTATTTTTCTTGATGAATTTTTAAAAATTTTAGATCCAGCACCAAAATCTTCTACAAATAGCCTTTCATTATTTTTAAATAAAGTATTTCTAATATTATTAAGATTTTCAAGTTCATAAAAATAATTTTTATTATAAAAAACTTCTTCGCATAATTGATAAGCAAATGGTGAATGAACACCATGCCCCTTTCGTTTGGCAATAAAAAAATGTTTAATATAACTGACGATTTGATGTCTATTAATTTTTAGTGCAAACACAGTATAATATTTTTTTAATTTGTGTATTTTGATAATTCAATAAATTTTCTTTTTCCATAAAATATAGATTTAAAGTAACCATATTTTTTTTAGGATTTTCTATATTCCATAAACGTAATATGTTTTTACCAAATTGTGGTCTTAAAAAATTATATTTGGGATTTTGCATATTTTCGGCTAATTTTCTCCATCTATCATTTTTATAAAGACTAACTATGTGTTTAGGTTTAGAATAGTTTATATTTTTTTCATTCATTCTTAGGTCCCATGATTGGCCTAATGAATCAATCCCATGATATACAAACCAACCATCATTTTTTAATACTTTTGGAGAAAACATTCCCCAGTATTGGTTTAAGCGAAATAGATTTATAGGATATGTAAATTCACTTCTTAATTGATAATTAAACCAATTAAGTGAACTAAGATTAAGAATTAAACAAATTGCTATAACATATATAGCAAATAGATTTGTACAAACTTTAATATAATAATTTTGTTTAAATGATTTTTGAATAGTAAATGTAGTATGTTTTTGCTTACGTCTATTAAAATTAAATTTAATTGAGGGGATTAATCCAATACTACTAACAATGTTAATTAAAAAGAATAATCCAACATATAATGTCATTCCAATGCCAATTTGTAAAATTAAAATTAAAATAAATGCAATAATCCTACCTTTACCATTTTTACTTGGCCATAATATTAAAAAAGGTAAAATGAATTCGAGCCAATAAACAAAATGAGTTAATATATTCATGAGAATAGGAAATTGATAAAGCCAGTCTCCAAATAAAGGCAGTCTCAATTGATCAAGACTAAGTGCAAAATAAATTGCAGTTCCAGAGTTTCTCCATTCGGCACTATTTTTTAAATTAAACGTAAAAAAATAGACTGAAGCTATAAGTAAAAGATAACCAATATTTGCTATTACATTATTTTTTAATTGATTAATTTTATTTGAGTCAATAGAATAATAATTACCCCATGGTAAAAAAATTCCCCAAAATAAAATCATACGCAATAAATCATCACCTGCTTGAAGCACGAATAAATTACGGTTATGTAATGAAATTGTTAAAAGCCAAACTAATATGCTAAAATATCTTGTTTTATATCCTATTAATAGACCTATTGCAAAAATGAAATGAAGAGTAAATAGTATAATTTCATAATTTATACTTCCATTTAATGCATGTAAACTCCAAAATCCTGAAGACCATCCAAAATTATATAATAAACTTAGTGGCCATATACCATTATTTGTATAATGTGCTTCTAGGTCTGAACATCTAATCAATAAATCAATTATAATAATTAGTGCTACCGCTATTCGCATTAAACTTAAAGCTCTTTTATCTAATCGATAATACATCGAAAGATTAACCAATATTTTTTTTAAAGCATACAAATTTTTACAAATAAAAAAAGCAGACTTTCATCTGCTTTGCTGTTATAAAATAATTAAATTTATGGTAAACAACCTAAGGTTCCACTCACCGTAACTTGAGGTAAACTAAAAGTTTCTTGCGAACACTTAATATTTGAGAAAGAAGCGTTAATTGATAATGACGATGTTGTTACGGATATTGTTCCCGTTTTAGCAACCCAAACTATTCCGGCTGGTTGATTAGGCGCATCAATTATAGTTAAAGAACAAATGCCAGACCCTGGTAATATTCCTAACGAATAAGTCCCTGTTACTGGAGAGTTTGCAAATGTTAAACTCACATTAATATTGCCATTAATACCTTTTATTGTTAAACTGTTGGTTGAACCACAAGTGGGATTAATCCAACTAGCACCTCCAACATATAAAATAGAGTTTTGTGTAGCGGTATTAATAGCCAATGTTCCACCTGTAACAGTTGGATTATTTACGTTTGGATTACCTGCCGTTCCGGCATTCTCTTTGTAGTCAGGAGAAATGCCAGATATATCTTTTTTTGTACAAGAAAATAAAATAAGTGTAATTGTAAATAATGTACTGATAATAGTGATGATTATTTTTTTCATTATTTGAGAGTATGAATTTTTATATGTGTTATAAAAATATGTAAAATTTAAGGTTTTTCAAAATTATCGTTTGTGATTATTTTAAATTGTTTTATGAAATAAATATATTTTTTGCTCAAGCATTTGTTTTAATATTGGACTGATTCGATAGCGATCTTCCTGGTAAAGTAAATAAAGTTTTTTAAGATCGTTTACAATATTTTCGATGCCTAGTTCATCGGCCCATTTAAGTAACCCTTTAGGATAATTTACGCCTTTCGTCATTGCTAAATCAATATCTTCAACAGTGGCTATTTTAAAATACAAAGCGTCAGCTGCTTCGTTAATCAACATAACAAGTATACGTTTAAAAATGAGTTCCCCTAAAACAAGATCATTTTTAGCTTTTGGTTGCTCATTGTTTTCGTTATAAATGTAAAATCCTTTACCACTTTTTCTACCTAAAAAACCTGCTTCTAATAATCTTTTTTGAGAAATAGCTGGTTTAAATTTAGGATCATAATAAAATTGTGTCCATACTGTCTCTGTTACAGTATAATTTACGTCGTTTCCAATTAAATCCATTAATTCAAAAGGTCCCATTTTAAAACCACCAATTTCTTTCATAGCCCAATCAATAGTTGAAATGTCAGCAATCCCTTCTTCGAATATTCTTAAAGCTTCACTATAAAATAGTCTTGCAATTCTATTTACAATAAATCCTGGCGTATCTTTTGCAACTACAGTTGTTTTTTTCCAAGAATTTATTAGTTTTTTACAATGATCTGTAAATGATGGATTAGTTGCAATACCAGGAATAATTTCAACTAATGGCATGAGTGTAGCGGGATTGAAAAAGTGAATTCCAATTACTTTCTCAGGATTTATACATGCTGAAGCAATAGCGGTTATTGAAAGTGAAGATGTGTTTGAAGCCAGTATACAGGTTTGCGAAACAATTTTTTCTACTTCTGCAAATACCTTTTTTTTAATTTCAATATCTTCAATAATAGCTTCAATTACTATATTGCAGGGGTTTAATGTTTCAATAGTATTTATGAATTTTATGTTATTAATTATTTCAGATTCTTTCAGTGTATCTATTTTTCCTTTTTCAACTAATTTTTTTAAAGTATTTTTTAAATTTAATTCTGCTTTTTTTAATGCATCAATATTTTTATCAAAAATAAGAACCTGATACGACTCAGTTGCAGCTAATTGAGCAATTCCTGTGCCCATAGCCCCACTTCCAATAATTCCTATAATACTTTTTTTAGAAAACATAACAATAATTAATTTAATTCAAATCAGTAAATTGATTTAGTGATAAATAATAAAGTTTTTATTTTTATTTTGATTTTTTTCGATAATTGTTAAAAAATAACTTCCATTGGGTAAAAAACTTACATCTATATTTTCATTAACTAATCCAAAAAACTTTTTTTCAATTATAATTTGACCTAACATATTTTTAATTTGAAGAGTATTTGGCTCATTTGTAGTGAAATTTACAGACAAAAGATTAGAGGCAGGGTTAGGAAACAATATTAAATTTTTTGATTGAAGATTATTTTGTTGAATAGCTAATGGATTTTTTATTGTAGTTGTATAGGCGGCATTAGCATTTAATATAAATGTTCCGTTTTGCATATCATTTGCAATTATAATTCCACTTGGTAAGTAGGGGTAGGCACCCCAATTTCCTCTATAGTCGCTGTCTGAGTAGTTACCTGTATTACTTCCTCCCTGAGGATAGGTGTCAAAATAACCTGCTAGGCTAAGATTATTTGGTTGAGAGATGTCATAAATAATTAAGCCATCTTGATAACACGAAACAAGAGCAAAATTATTTCCAATCAAATAAGGGTTATGAGGAGTAGTTTGTTGAGTTGGTTTAAAAGAAACGATGGGCTGAATATTATTTAGATTTTGAACATCAATAAAACTTATTGGAGATGCAGCAGGCACTTCGTCGCAAAACATTAAGTATTTACCGTTTTTTGTTAAAAAACTTGAATGATTATAACCGTGTGCAGGGTAATTAGTATAAGAACCTAAAACTGAAAAGGTATTGGATGAATTATTAAATTTAAGAACATAAAGGCCATTCCAACCCGTTGAAGCATATACTGTGTCATTTCTAACAAACATATCATGAACGTAATTAAAAACTGTGTTTGGTATATCTTGAGATACTTGTCTCAATAATAATGGCACTGAAGGATTGGCCAAGCTATAAATGTTCATTGGTGAATTTGCTGGAGCTGTCCCTGAGGCATAAGTCACACCACCAATATACATTTTGTTTTGATCAATCCAGATGGTATGACCACGTTCAAAATAAGTATTTCCATTGTATACAACAGTAACCGTACTGGGTAACAAACTCATATCTACGATTTGAAAAGTATTGGGAGACGGATCGTCGCTAACTATATAACAGTAGTTTTGGTAAGTTTTCATTTCACGCCAAGTACAATTTGACTTTCCAGGAACAAATGCGCTTACCGACGGGGTTGTAGGTACAGTTACATCAATAAAGTATGTTCCATTACTTGCCCCAACAATAGCATATTCTTTATTTTTAATTTGTTGATGCCATCCCCAACAACCTGAATAACGCCGATTGTCTCCTCCAACACCAACCAAACCATTATTTGGATTTATTAAAGCTAATAAATTGATGTTTTGACTTGAATAGGTTTGAGCAAATAATTGACAAGAAAAGAGAGTAATAAAAACTAAACATATTTTTTTCATTTGTATTTTTTGTCTAAATACAAATATACCTTTAAAATTTTTTAAAACAACGCAGTTAAACCAAAATGAATTTTACCACTTCGGGTATCAAAACCATTATTAAATTGATTCCCAATAGCATAATTTAAACTAAGTATACCTGCCTTTGTATCTATATTTATTCCAGCCCCAATACTCAGTGGTTTATCTTTAATATATAAATTATTACTATTGTTTTCATACCAAGCACCTTCAAAAAAAACTAATAGATTTGAATTTTTAGCAAATAGAAAACGATATTCAAGGGTAGGAATTATAAATCCGGAAGCATAAATACTTTCTTCGTCAAATCCTCTTAGTGTTTTTAAACCTCCAACTCTATATAGTTCGTTTTTAAAAATCACTGAATTACCGAAAACTCCTGCAGCTTGTATGTTAAATTTTAAAATATGATTATTTATAATTGGAATATAATAAGTATTTGTCAGTTCGAATTGATTTTGAACTGATTTCATTATAACATATTTGTAGACTTGTTCATTGATATTTAAGTTTTTTTTTATTTCTCGATTTCCTGTTTGACAGTTAAACATTATCATAATTCCTTTTCTGGGATTAAATCGATAATCTGAATTTTCGTAAAACAAACCAATTCCATAAGATTGTGTGGTAATATCAGCATAGTCTGGTAAGATGCTTATTAAATTTAGACCTTTTGTTGATATTAAATTACTATTCCTTTGTTTATAAAATAATTTTAAATAATTAAGTCCGCTATAATAATAGTTAATTCCAATATTATTATTGATATCAATAAAAGTACTGTCCTTTCGATATATTTTTAATGAGTAATCTATCCCTATTGCTGAACCCAATAAATAAGGATAAATCAATTGACCTTTAAAATCTTGGGTTTGTGATTGTAGCCGTCTCCACTCTAAATCAAAAGTTTCTCCATTTTTAAACACGCCATTAATTAATTTTAGTTTTAAATCACCTGTGATAACTGTTTTTTTAGAATTAGCATCTGGTAGAAAACCAATTATTCCATCAAATTGAGAAGCCTCTTTTTTATCTAAAAATAAATACAATTTATTTATTTTATCACTTAATCGAACTTCTTGAACTCTTTTTTCATAAGTAAAAGGAAGCTGATTAATTTTTTTCGAAATAGATTTTAAAAGAGTTTCATTATAAGGCATATTTTCTTTTAATGATAGATACCTGTATAAAAAACCTTTATTTATATCACTCGATCCAACTATTTTAATGGAATCAATTTTAAATAGTTTATTTTTTTTAATATTTATGACAGCTTTAAGTGTTTCATTTTCAATTATTATGCTATCCATACTTACAACAGAAAAGGGGTATCCATTTGATTCATAATGTTGTAAAATTTTTTCAAAAGCAGTAATAACTTGATTATAATTAAAGGCTTTATTAAAAAATAGTTTTTCTGATATTCCAATTTTTGAGGCCAAATCAGGATTTAAATTCCCAAGTTTTAAATAAGCAATTGTAAATTTTTTATTTTCGTTTATTATACCGATAACTTTATTTGAATCGACTTGAATACTGTCGCATTTGGCTAATAAATATCCTTTTTGTTTTAGATACAAAAGTACTTGTTCTATTTCTTTAATAGCCGATTTTTTAGAAAGATGTTTTTTTTGATAATTTAATTTTAATAAATCATTTTTTTTATCTAAAACAATGTTTAAACTAACTTTCTGTGATAAACTCTTATTGATGAACAAACAAAAAATAATCAGGCAAATATTTTTAGAAATTTTTTTCAATTTATTAATAACGTATAATTGAAAATTTAGTATATTTATATAATATTTTAAATCAAAATTAACAAAATCATGCAGAAAATATTTTTTTTTCTATACTTATTTTTTTTGAAAATAGCATTAATTGGTCAAGCTCCAATTACTTTAAATAATTCAAATATGCCTGGGGCTAACGATACTTTACGCTATACGAATGCCCAAATTAATTCTGTAGGAAATTATACTCAAACTGGAGTAAATTTTAATTGGAATTTTTCTAACTTAGTTACTATTAATCAAGGTGTCAGATCATTTAAAAATGCATTTCAAACGCCTTATAGTTTTTATTTTCTTGCATTAAACGAGTATGGCGAAAAAATTGCAGATACCTTAGGCGCTGGTCCTATTACCATTACTAATTTCTGGAATTATTATAGAAAACAAACTTCGCCAGTTAATGCTTTTATAGCTGATGGCTCTGGTATGACTTTTAGTAGCATTCCAGTTCCAAGTTATTTTAGCGATAAAGACGAGTTATATATTTTCCCGATGTCTTATCCAAAATACGATAGCACCACTTTCAAATTTTCTACCATAACTACTTCTTTAATTCCTATTACCTTCTCAAAAAAAGGTTATCGCGTAACTAAAGTTGATGGTTGGGGAAAAATTATTACGCCTTTTGATACTGCGAATTGTATCCGTTTAATTACAACCCAATATTCAAAAGACACAATTAAAACTAATTTTGGTGGCTTTTCGTTTCCGATAGGTTTTAATAATTTTCAACGCAGCTATCAATGGTTTACTTTAAATAGTAAAATACCTTTTTTAGAGGTAACCGGTAATTTAGTTGGCAATAATTTTACTGTAAATCTTGTTCGTTATCGTGGTTACAAAAAAATGATTGGTCCGCCGCCTCCACCACCGCCCCCAATTGATACTTCTATCGAAGATTTGAATAATAGTAATTATTTATCTATTTATCCAAATCCAGTTAAAGATAAATTATGGATTTCAGATTTTGTTTTAAATAAATTTATAATTGAAATATTTGATATTTCAGGTCAACTTATTAAAAAGCAAAGCATTGAGTCATCTGATCTAAATCGTTTTATTGATGTGTCTGAATTTAATAATGGATTTTATCAATTAAAAATATCACAAAATCAAAAAGTGAATTGGTTTAACTTTATAAAAACTAATTAATTTTTTTTTTATTAAATTATCATTTATTTTTATGCAAAATTAAAATATGTCATCTCCTCACAATGATTCTGATTTATCAGAAACCAAACCAATATCTTTTACAGTACCTTTTATTTTAGCCTCAGTATTTATTCTAATTATGATTTTATTACTAAGTTTATGTGATCCTAAAAAAGAAGAACATAAAAATAAGCCTTCTTCTGAATCCATTGATAGTGCTCACCATTAATTAAATAAGATTTCTGTTTTTTAAATTTTAGTTTATCTTTATCATGATTATTACAGTTTCTATTGGTTCCGATCACGCAGGTTTTGATTTAAAAAAACAAATAATAGATTATTTAAAAAACAAATCATTTATTCTAATTGATAAAGGTTGTTTTTCTGAAGAAAGAGTTGATTATCCTGATTTTGCTCATAATACAGCTGAATCTGTTATTACAAAAGAATCAGATTTCGGAATATTAATGTGTGGAAGCGGTAATGGAATAAATATGACTGCAAATAAGCATAAAGGCATACGTGCTGCTCTATGTTGGAATTCAGAGATAGCTGCAATGGCTCGACAGCATAATGATGCTAATGTTTTAGTTCTACCTGCAAGATATATAACCATCAGCGAAGCTTTAAAATGTGTTGATGTTTTTCTATCTGAAAAATTTGAAGGTGGCCGTCATTTACAAAGAGTTAAAAAAATTGATTTATTTTAAAATTAATTATACATTTTTTTTCTTTGTTCTTGAATTGTTTGATTTTCTAAAAATTCATCATAAGTACAAACTTTGTCTATAATACCT
>SYAL01000052.1 GCA_005787585.1 Bacteroidota bacterium | reverse complement strand
TTGCTAATGTAGGCGACGCAATCGCATATATTGAAGCTAACACGAAAAGCTAATTTTTTTGTATGCATTTAAAACGAGTTGTTGTTACTGGCTTAGGTGCTGTAACTCCCATAGGCAATAGTATTAATGACTATTGGAACAATTTAATCAATGGGTTAAGCGGATCCGCCCCTATTACTCGTTTTGATGCATCTAAGTTTAAAACTCGCTTTGCTTGTGAAGTTAAAGGTTTCAATCTAGATGACTACTTTGAAAAAAAAGAATCTCGTAAACTAGACGCTTTCTCTCAATATGGAATTGCAGCAAGCATTCAAGCTATTAATGATAGCAGAATTATTGCTGAAGGAGTTGATAAAAACGAAATCGGTGTTATATGGGGAAGTGGAATTGGAGGTCTAGACACTTTCCAAAGCGAAACTTTCGGTTTTGCAAAAGGAGATGGAACCCCAAGATTTAGTCCTTTTTTTATTCCGAAGATGATAGCAGATATTTGTAGTGGTCATATCTCTATGCGTTTTGGATTCAGAGGTCCAAACTTTACAACAGTAGCTGCTTGTGCATCTTCTACTAACGCCTTAATTGATGCGTTTAATTATATTCGATGGGGCAAAGCAATTGCAATTGTTACTGGTGGAAGTGAGGCGGCAATTAACGAAAGTGGTATGGGAGGATTTAATGCTTGTCAGGCAATGAGTACTCGAAATGAATTACCAGCCGAGGCCTCTCGACCATACGATAAAAATAGAGATGGATTTGTTCTTGGAGAGGGTTCGGGCGCTATTATTTTGGAAGAATTAGACCATGCTATTGCTCGAGGTGCAAAAATATATGCAGAAATAATTGGTGGCGGAATGAGTGCCGATGCTTATCATATAACCGCACCACATCCAGACGGATTAGGGGCCAAATTAGTAATGAATCGCGCATTAAAAGATGCACAAATTTCATTTAACGAAGTGGACTACATTAATACGCATGGAACAAGTACTCCATTAGGAGACACTGCAGAATTAAAAGCGATTATAAGTGTTTTTGGAGAAAATGCCTTTAAACTTAACATTAGTTCGACCAAAAGCATGACTGGTCATCTTTTAGGTGCTGCTGGTGCAATTGAGGCAATTGCCTCTATTTTATCAGTTAAAAATGATGTTATTCCACCTACAATAAATCATGTTACTCTAGATCCTGAAATTAATCAAAACTTAAATCTTACCTTAAATAAAAAACAAGAACGTATTGTAAATATTGCTATCAGTAATACCTTTGGATTTGGTGGTCACAACGCTGCGGTGGTAATAAAAAAATTTAATCAATAACATTTTGGTATTTAAAAAAATTACATCACTTTTCATTTCAAAACAAACGAAAGGGGATAAGGATTTTAAAAATTGGATTAAACTTATAACAGGCTTAAATCCAAATAATATTTCTTTATATCAACAAGCATTTTTTCATAGTAGCATTTCGGTAAAAAGAAGTGGAACTAAAATTAGTAACGAACGCTTAGAATTTTTAGGAGATGCAATTCTTGGAGCCATCATCGCAGATTATTTATTTAAAATGTATCCTTTTAAAGATGAAGGATTTCTCACGCTATTACGAAGTAAAATTGTAAATGGACAAAGCTTAAAAGAATTAGCTTTAAAATTTGGTTTTAATGATTTTTTACAAGCCAGCCTGACAAGAGAAGAAAAAATAAAATCAAGCGCTTACGGTGATGCATTTGAAGCTTTAATTGGTGCTATTTTTTTGGATTTAGGCTATTTGAAAACACAACAATTTATTATTTCTAAAATTATAAAAATTCATCTAGATATTGATGCTTTGGTAAATACTAATGATGATTACAAAAGTCAACTTCAAATTTATTGTCAAAAAAATAAACTAGCTTTTGAGTATAAACTAGTTAGCGAAGAGCAAATAGGGGCAAATAAACAGTATGTGATTGAGCTGTTTATTAACGATAAATCATATATTCGTTTTGAAAATTATAGCAAGCGGACGGCTGAACAAAAAGCGGCTCAACTTACACTTGAGATTTTAAAAACCGAATTGGAAAATACCCAATTATAGATTTCAAAAAAATGTTTATGGTCTTTTCTCATATGAGTTTAAACTTGTAACTTTATTTCATAAAATTTTGGCAAAACACGTTTTAAATAATTCAAAAGAAGAATTCAATTTTTTTCTAATTGGCATAACCTGTTCATTAAATCAATATGAAATGGTAAGTTTAATAAATAATTGCTTACAGATTGATTTGAGTTTAAATTCTTTTATAGACTTAAATTTAAAAAAAGATAAAATATTTACTTTTTCATTATTTACTTTTTTAGATGAAGGATTAAGAATAGAGTATGTTTTTATCCCTAATTTAAGTAACTTTGAGTCTCAAAAGGCCTTAAACGTGATTAACGAAAAAAATTTATTTAATAATCAAGTTATCGAAGAACAAGCGAGACTTTTATATGAGTTACCAAAAACCGATTATTTGATTATGCTTAAAGGAGAAGAAGTATTTAATTATCGACTCAAAATTTCAGAACAACTTAAAAAAATAAATGCCATAATACAATTACAAAATATTGAGCCGAATAATTTGCCAAGTAAACGGAATTTAATTTTTTAAAAACAGCATTGTTTCTAAAATTAATTTATCACAACATTAAATTGAAATTAAACTATTTCAAATGGACGATTTAAATAAACACATCTCAAAATTACGTGAAGATTTTACTAAAGGAACGTTAAACAAACAAGATGTTCATCAAAATCCTGCCATTCAATTTGAAATATGGTTAAATCAAGCAGTTGATGCTAAAATAATAGAAGTACAAGCAATGACACTCAGTACTGTTTCAAAAAATAATACACCATCTTCACGAATAGTATATTTAAGAGAATTTTGTGAAAATCAATTTTATTTTTATGGTAATTATGGTTCTCGCAAAGCTCTGCAATTAAAAGAAAATTCAAACGCATGTTTAAATTTTTTCTGGCCACAATTAGAAAGGCAAATTAGAGTTGAAGGTCATGTCAAAATTTGCGATGATTCAAAAAGTGATTCTTATTTTAATTCCCGACCATTTGAATCAAAAATTGGAGCATGGGCATCGCAACAAAGTGAAGAATTAGATTCACGAGAAGAATTAGAGAAATGTGTTGAAAGATTTAAAAATAAATTTGATGGGCAAGAAATCAAGAGGCCTCCATATTGGGGAGGCTGGGTTTTTACAGCAAATTATTATGAATTTTGGCAAGGCCGCAAAAGCCGCCTTCATGATAGAATTTGCTACAAATTAAAAAATACAGATTGGTCTATAAACAGAATCGCTCCTTAAAAAATGACTAAAGAAGAAAAAATTAAAGATTTTGACGCAAACGGAATTGGTCAACTAAACGACGGTTTATTTGGATTGCCCTTTACTTTAGATGAATGCGATACCGTTTTAATTCCTGTTCCATGGGAAGTAACAGTAAGTTGTGGAGGAGGAACGGCAAATGGCCCTGAAGCTATTATTAAAGCAAGCTACCAAGTTGATTTATATGATCCATTAGTTCTTAACGCCTGGAAAAAAGGAATAGGAATGGATGTATTACCTGCTGAAATTAAAGAAAAAAGTTCTTTGTTACGAGAATCTGCAGAAAACTATATTAATGCTTTAGCTCAAGGCGCAGATGAAAACAACTCAGAATTAAAAGAAATTTCAACTCTCATAAAAAAAGAATGTTTGTGGCTAAACGATTATATTAAAAATAAAGCGCTTCATTTTTTAAATAAAAATAAAACTGTTGGCTTAATTGGAGGCGACCATTCTACTCCTCTTGGCCTGATGCAAGCCCTCTCAGAAAAATTTGGAAAATTTACTATCCTTCAAATAGATGCCCATGCTGATTTAAGAAATGCTTTCGAAGGGTTTGAATTTTCTCACGCATCTATAATGTATAATGCTTTAAAAATTAAAGAAGTCGAAAAAATAGTACAGGTTGGCATTCGAGATTATTGCGAAGAAGAATTAAACCTAATTAATACTGGTAATGGTAGGATAAAAACATTTTTTGATCGAGATATAAAATATGCTCTATTTAATGGCGATAGTTGGGATAGAATTTGCAATCGTATTATTAAAGAGCTGCCTCAAGCGATATACCTCAGTTTTGATATAGATGGACTTGACCCGAAATTATGCCCAAATACTGGAACCCCTGTAGCAGGTGGGTTTGAAACTGAACAGGTTTTATATCTGCTCGAAAAAATAGTTAAAAGTGGACGAACCATCATTGCCTTTGATATTAACGAAGTTTGCCCGGGCCCTGATGGAGATGATTGGGATGCTAATGTGGCCGCCAGATTACTTTTTAGAATTTCAAATTTAGTTAACCTGAGTCAAAATAAATAATGGCCAATAAATTAAACTTATTATTCGTTTGTTTTTTTATTATTAATACAATGTTTTCTAAAAAATTAAAAGAAGGCCCTTATAGAGGCGTATTGACTATAAATGAAGAAACTGGATTAGAACTACCTTTTAATTTTAATGTTATTTATAAAAATAAAAAACCAATTATTATTATAAAAAATGGTGACGAAAGAATTGTTGTTGATGAAATTAATATAAAAGGAGATTCTGTTAATTTTAAAATGCCAATATTTGATACTGAATTTAAAACTATTTTAATCGAAAATAATTTAGTTGGCTTTTGGATTAATAATTATAAAACCTCTAAAAATAAAATAAAATTTAAAGCTACATTTGGAGAAGAAAATCGTTTTCTGTTTTCAAATTCAAATATTAATCAAGATTTTGAAGGTCGATGGGAAACAGATTTTTCTCCTGGGCTAAAAGATAGTTCTAAAGCAATAGGCGTTTTTCATCATATCGAAAAAACAAACTACATCAGTGGAACATTTTTAACCGAAACTGGCGACTATCGTTATTTAGAGGGAATGAGCCATGGAAATAAATTATCGCTGTCTACTTTTGATGGCTATCATGCCTACTTATTTGAAGCAGAATTAAAAAACGATAAAATATTTGGTGATTTTTATAGCGGTATTTCTTATCATGAAAAATGGATGGCTACACTTAACAATAAATTTAAATTACTCGATGCTGATGCTATTACTTTTTTAAAAAATAAAGATGCGCAACTAAATTTTTCTTTTCCTGATGTAAATAAAAAGATAATCTCATTAACTGATAAAAAATTTGAAAAGAAACCCATAATCATTCAAATTATGGGAACCTGGTGCCCTAATTGTTTAGATGAAAGCGTTTATTTTTCTAAACTTTATAAAGAATTTAATCCGAAAGGTTTAGAAATAATTGCCTTAGCTTTTGAAAAAACAAATGATTTTGAAAAATCTAGAAGTCAAGTTTTACGTTTAATAAAACGATTAAGCATCGATTACACCATATTAATTACTCAACAAACAGGTAAGGAAAAAGCAAGCGAAGTTTTATCAGCATTAAATAAAATATCCTCTTTTCCAACAAGTATCTTTTTAAACAAACAACATCAAGTGGTTAAAATTCACACTGGCTTTAATGGCCCTGCAACAGGAAATGAATTTGAAATTTATAAACAAAGAACCGAAACAATAATTAAATCTTTATTAATAGATTAAATAAAAAAACAATTTATGTTTACTGGAATAATAGAAACATTTGGGCGTGTTGAAAAAATAGAAAGAGAAAATTCAAATATTAATTTTACTTTTTCTAGTTCGATTACATCTGAGTTAAAAGTAGATCAAAGCCTTTCTCATAATGGTGTGTGCCTTACCGTAGTAAAAATTATTGATAAAAATTATGTAGTTACCGCAATTGAAGAAACTTTAAAACGAACAAATTTAGGAGCCTTAGGTTTAGGTGACATGGTAAATCTTGAAAGATGTATGCCTGCTAATGGTAGGTTTGACGGGCATATTGTTCAAGGCCACATTGATACTACTGCAAAATGCATAGAAATTAATAACTTAAATGGCAGCTGGGTATTTGTATTTGAATACGAAAAAAATAAAAATAATATTACAGTCGAAAAAGGAAGTGTAACCATTAATGGAGTAAGCCTTACAGTAGTAAATTCTGAAGAAAACATATTTTCGGTTTGTATTATTCCCTTTACATTTGAGCATACCAATTTTAATAAACTTACACTTGGCTCAATTGTAAACATTGAATTTGATATTATAGGAAAATATTTAAAAAAATTATTAAATAAATAAGTTAAAAAAGAAATCTTGTGTTGTTGATGTTTTAAATAATTAAAATCTAATAATTCAGATAATTTAATATCTAACTTCTAATCTTTGAGTATATTAATTTTTTTAAATAAGTATTGAGATAATTTTCTTAAAGAAATATTTTATTTTAATTTGGTAATTAAAAATTCTGTTCTTCTATTTTTAGCGTGATCGTCTTCCGAACAGTTTGATTTTACCTTTCCTTCACAGCCACAATTAATTAATAATTTACTTTCCCCATAACCCTTTGTGGTTATTCTTGAACGATTAATCCCTTTTTTAATTATATACTCTGCACTTGCTCTTGATCTTGCTGCAGATAGCTGAAGATTAAATGCAGCAGCAGATCTACAATCAGTGTGCGACCCTAATTCAATGTATATATTTGAATACTCTTTTAAAACTGCAACTATTTTATCTAATTCTACGGCAGCATCTGGTCGAATTTTTGCTTTCCCCATATCAAAATAAATTGGCTTCATGTCAATCATTTTAGCCACATCCATACCTACCTCTACTTTTCCTAAACTCAAGTTAATATATTGATTTAAATTAATTTCTCCAGATTGATTTATTTCATGAGTAAAAACAATAGTTCTTTGAATATATCCTCGTTTTTCGAGACGAATTAATAAAATAATTTTTTCTCCTATTCTTTTACGAAACAAAGATTTTGAATAATCTCCTGTTATAGAAGTTAAATTCGATTCGAAATCTTCGCCTGACAATAAATCAGTTACTTTAATAGTTACACTATCTAATAAATTATTTGATTTAGCATCAGTAATTAAGCCTTTTAAAAATGATTTAGGGTCTTTATCAATATATAAATCTTTTCTACTAGAACTATCTGCATCAGAAATAATAGTAACCGAATTAAACGTATTATAATAATCTGTTTTAAGTGCCTCGATATTATATTCTTTATTCAAATCAAACATGAGACTTACCTCTCCCCTATCATCACTTACCGCTGAATCTCCTTCAAAAAATAATTTAGTATTTGGGACTATTTCTCCGGTAGCTTTATCTTTTGTAACAAATTTAATTGGCGAACCTCGATTAACTTCGCGTAAAATAGATAATTCATAAATATCATCATTTAATCCTCCAGAACCTCTGTTTGAAGTGATAAAACCTGATTTATCATCTTCATTCAAGTAAATTCCAAAATCATCATCTTTACTATTAATAGGAAGCCCCATATCAAAAACCTGTAAAATTTTTTCTCCTTTAATTCTAGCCTCATAAATGTCTAAACCACCTAATCCGTCTCTTCCATTAGATGAAAAATATAAATTACCCTTAAATGAAATAAAAGGGAACATCTCATTGCCCGCTGTATTAATTTTATCTCCTAAATTTATAGGCTCTCCCCAAATTCCTGTTATAGAGTCTTTAATGGAGGTGTAAAGATCTAACCCACCATAGCCACCAGGCATATCTGAAACAAAATAGATATTTCTGCCATTTTGAGATATAGCTGGATGCGCATAATTGTTTTCTTTTTTACAAAATGGAAGTAATGAAATTGATGAAAAAACATTCTGATTATATTGTGCTTCAAAAATCGAAAGCTTAAAAGCTCCTTCAGAACTCTTTTCTAATTTATCTGAATTATTGCGAGTAAAATAAATCGTTTTATAATTATTTGAAAAACATACAGGGCCATCATTGTATTTAGAATCTAACTCTTTAATAAAATCTTTTGGAATACCTCCTTTTGCAACTTTATATAATGTAAGATAATTACCATCCGTCCATGCGTGTTGTTTATTTATCCATTGAGTTTTAGTTCTAGTAGAAGCAAATACAATTTCATTTTTATACGTTACGGCGCACATGTCGTTTTGAATGGAATTAAATGGTGCTAATTTTAATTCGTAGGCATCGGCATGCTTTTGATATTCCTTTTCTTTATTAAAAGAAGAAACAAAAGAAGCTCCTCGGCCGTCAGACGAATATTTCTCAAAATAGGGTTTAGCTTTATCAGGTTCGCCATTTTCAACTAAAGCTTCGCCATAATATAATTCTTCTAGTGGCTCAGCTTCTCCTAAATTTATAAGTTCCCCATAATGACGAATTTGACCTGGAAGATTATTGATTAATCTGTAACTATTAGCAAGATTAGATAAGATTGATTTATTTGCGGCATCTAATTTTAATGCTTTTTCATACAGAGGAATTGCCTCTGTGTATGCTTTTTGAGAATACAAAGCATCTGCTTTTTTAATCAGTCTTTTATTGCTGTTTTGTGTATATCCATTTATTGAAACGAAAAGGCTAAAAATAAAAATGATATATCTTATAAAATTCATTTAAATAGTATTTTAGAAATAACGAGGGGTTATAATTTTTTTGCCTTTGAATGAAAATAAATAATTCAATATAATCTCGTTTGATCCTGTGAAATATTTTTGAGTCCCATTTAATCCGTAATCATATGAATAACAAATTAAAAATTGTTTATTTATTTGAATACCTGCTATTGCCGAAATTGCAGATCCTGTTCGATAGGATAGCCCAGCCCAAAGAGTTTCTTCTATAAAAAAGTTAGCATTTAAATCCAACTGAATTGGAGCATTTTTAACTATTTTCAACATTCCGCTTGCTTTGAGTTTTAATGATTCGTTTAATGTAAACAAATTACCACAGGTGATATGATAGGTAAATTTAGAAAAATCGACTTTTGTAGTTGTAACAGATTCTGAATTATTAAAAGAAACTTGATTGTCAATCATCCTCGGCAAAGAAAGCCCAGCGTAAAATTTTTTATTATTAAAAAACAGACCTGTTCCAAAATTTGGAGCAAATATGTTTCCGTTATTCGCTAATTGAGGGTCATCATTAACTCCGCTTTCGTTTAAGGCAAGCGAACTAAATTTATTTGTTTGATTATCTATTCCTCCCATTAAGCCTAATGCCAGCACATTATTAGAGCTTAATTTAACTCTGTATGCATAATTTAGATAAACTAAATTTCTATTTAAAACTCCTATTTGATCATTTAGAATACTTATTCCTAATCCCATTTTACTTTGAGATAAAGGCCCATGTAAAGAAAAAGCAGTGGTAACTGGATGGCCTGAAAAAGATGTCCATTGCTGCCTATTGAGTAATGTAACATCCATTGCTTCTTTATTACCAACGTAGGCAGGATTAATAAATGTTTCATTAAACATATATTGAGTATAAATAGCATCAAATTGTGCTTTAAATGAATTAGAAAATAGTATTAAAATTATTAATCCAAGACCTTTAAATTTTATTATGTTTTTTTTCATTTTTAATTATTAAAAAATTATTTCAACATTAATATTGTAACACAATAAATCCTTTTTTAGTAAAGGGGGTTTTTATATCTGTTAATTCTATCACATAAAAATAGGTTCCCTGTGGTAATTTACTCTCACCAATTGATGCACCAACATTTGATGTCCCGTCCCATGAATTATCATAGTTAAAATTCTCATAAACTTTATTGCCCCAACGATTATATATTTTGATAGATAGCGTTCCTAGTTCAGGTAAACCATTAATTACAAATAAATCATAATATCCGTCTCCGTTTGGAGTCAATGCTTGAGGAACAAAAAATCCTTCTTCAGGGCTAGCTAATACTGTAGGGATATTGTCAGAATCCTCATCACATATATCATTATTGTTTTTATCTGGATTATTTCCGTCATTCGATTTATCTGAAATTATCACATTATTTTTACCAACAGCAGTTCCATATGCACTATTAGTGATAAATTTAGCTGTATCTGACTTTACATTAATTGTGAAGCGAACACTAATATTACTTCCAGGAGGAATAATACTTATTGAAGAGGTGTTTATCAAATTAGTATCTGATTTTCCATTAAAAGCAGAATTTTGAGAAGCATTTCCACTTAAAATTATTGGAGCTGTTTTTACATAGAATGTTGCAGGAGCTTTTATTGTATTATTTAAATTATCTGTTAAGCTAATTTGCTTCAAAGTATCATTACCTTTATTGTAAGCTGTTACTGTATAAGAAATATCAAATGATTTATCAGTTCCTCGTGGAATAATCTCTCCACCTTTTGTAATTCCTATAAGCGGATTAGGTGTTAAAGTTAAAGTTGTCGGAATATTATTTTTAGTTGGGTTTGAGTCTCCGTCTGGATCGGGATTTAATCCGGTATTTGAAGAGTCTTGAACTCCAATTGAAACATTATTAATTGCAATTCCTTTTACGGTATTGTTAAACGGTCCAAAAAAACCATTTGGTGTAATTTTAACCTTAAATGTAATGGTATCAGATTTATTTGCTGCTAATTTACTAGTTGAGCTAGTCATATTAGTTGTAATCAAACCATCAAAACTAGGATTAATGGTTAAACTACTACCTATACTCGTGATAGAAGGCGAAGTTACTATTGAAAAACTTGATGGAGAAGGGAAAGTTGCGCTCAAATTTTCAGTTAATACTACATTTGATAAAATAGTATTGGTATAATTTTTTACTATTACTTTATATATAACTTCATAAGTACTGCCAATATTTAAAGTAGGGATAGAGACCGATTTCGCTAAACCTAATGAATTAATCGAACAATCTGTTGGCAATAATATTAAAGTAAAATCCTTAACACAGCCAAATGTATCAAACACACGTAGCACATAAGATACTGTTGAAGTTTGACCAGATAAGTTGGATGTTAGAGTTCCGTTAGTTGGTATAAGAAAAACGTTGGGATTTGTAATTATAACTGTTGGGCTAATACTTGCACCTTGAACAAATATAAATTTATCGCCAAAATTAAAATTAGAAACAACTATTGAACCGTTATTTGAAATAACCGTACCATTACAACTAGCAGGCAAAATAGTTGCTGTGATTAATACATTGGTATGAGATCCAACAACAATGGTTGAAGTTGCTGTACAACTATTTGTTGTGTTACTGAGGGTAACCGAATAAATACCTGATAGTGTTGTTGTAGGAGCATTGACTGAACTTGTATATCCCCCAGGACCATTCCATAAATATAAAACAGGATTTGTTGAGGTATTTAATGCAGTTAAAGTTACGCTGGTAATCGCACAAGTTATACTTCCAGATGTAGTAGCTGTAACTGTTGGTATGGAACCATCAGTTTCGACTTCAATAGTTGATGAAGAAACGCAACCCGTAATGGTATTCGTTACTGTTATTGTATAATTTCCCCAAATGTTTACAGTAATATTTTGTATTGATGATGAAAAAGAATTTGGTCCATTCCAATTGAAAATAACATTAGTTTCAGTTGAATTACAAGTCAAAGTTGCTAAAGGTGAACTGCATGTAATTGTATTGCTACAAGATACTGTATAGTTAGGCAATGGATAAGCAAAAACACTCACGGTTTCTGTACTCGGGCATCCACCTCCATTATCACCAATTACTGAATACGTTGTTGTGGTAGTTGGTGTTTCTACTGACAAAGATCCTGTTGTATTACTTGGTAACCAAGTATAACTTGTTGCTCCACTTGCTGTTAATCCTAATGTACTACCTGCACAAACTGAAGCATTAAGTGGCGATATTATTACCGTTGGTATTGGCACAACAGAGATTAATAGGGTTTCTGTTCCTACACAACCATTGATATCATCTGCTAATACCGAATATGTAGTTGTTAT
>SYAL01000051.1 GCA_005787585.1 Bacteroidota bacterium | reverse complement strand
AAAGTAAAAATATTAGAAAAAGCCATGGCGGCTAACTCCCCTTCTAATTGTCCGGAAACAGTAAGATTAGTAGATTTTCCAAAAAAATCTTGCTTGTAATCTATTTGTCCATTTTTATCTTTTACTGGGTTAGAAATATCAAAATTTGTTACATGAAACATTTCGCCAGCCCCTTCAGCATCACTCGAAGTAATTATTGGACTGTGAAGATTTAAAAAACCCTTTTCATTAAAAAATTGATGAATAGCAAACGATAAAGTATTTCTAACTCTAAAAACCGCACCAAATGTATTGGTTCGAAAACGTAAATGAGCAATTTCACGAAGAAATTCTAAGCTATGTTTTTTTGGTTGAAGAGGATATTTTTCCGCATCACTATCACCAATTATCTGTATCGAACTTGCTTTAACTTCAACGGACTGACCTTTACCTAATGAAGCAACTAAAATCCCTGTAATACTGATGGCTGAACCGGTAGTAATGCGCTTTAATATTTCTTCAGAAGTATTAGTAAAATCAACTACTATTTGTAAATTATTATTAGTAGAGCCGTCATTTAATGCTATAAAAGAATTATTTCTAAAAGTACGCACCCATCCATTTACAATAATAGTTTGATTGATTGGTTTGGTTTTTAAAATATCTTTTATACGTTCACGATTCATTGTTAAATTATAATTAAAAATCAAATTTACTAAGTTTTCTATATAATATAATACAACTATGTCAATATTTGTAAAGTATAGTTTAATTTTTGGGTTGGATGCTAAATTAAATTAGTAAAATACTCTGTTTCTGTGATTTCATATGCCATGTTTTGATAATTAAATATTAAATCGCTAATAAAAAGTTTTTCAGGGAAAAATTTTGCTTCGGTTTGTCTTACTATCCTTTTTGATCCAATTATCTGAATTTCTTCAAATAAATGATAATTTATGATTTTAAAATAACTCTTGTTATTTTTATACTTCCTGTAAAGAGGAAAATTTATACCTTCAGCATTCATGACAGATCCTTTTCTAAAATTAACTGCTAATTACATTTACTCTAATTATAAAGATACGGCAGAAAATCTTTGTATTGTTTTGCCAAATAAACGAGGTGCACTTTTTTTGAAAAAGCATTTAATCGAAGTTTTTAGTAAAACGATGTGGTTACCAAACATAATAAGTGCAGAAGATTTAATAGCAGAATTAAGTGGATTAAAAATATTAGAGGAAATAGATTTAATGTGCTATTTATACGATAGCTATAAAATAGTTTATGGCCAAAAAGCTGAATCTTTTGATGGTTTTGCAAAATGGGGACAATTAATTTTACAGGATTTTAATGAGATTGATCGTTATTTAGCCAATTCAGAGCAACTCTACGAAAATTTAAAAAATATAAAAGAAATAGAAAACTGGAGTTTAGGCGAAGAAGTATTAAGTGAGTACCAACTTAACTATTTAGAATTTATGAATAGTCTTGGTGCTATATACAAACATTTTTCTTCATTTTTAATTCAAAATAAATGGGCATATCAGGGTCTTGCATACAAACAAGCGGTAGCTAATATTAAAAGTAATAATTTCGAAGATAAGTTTCATAAACTTATTTTTTGTGGCTTTAATGCCTTAAATGCTGCAGAATTAAAATTATTTTATCGATTTTATGAAAAAAATAAAGCTGATATTTTATGGGATGTAGATAAATATTATTTAGATAATCCTAATCAAGAAGCTGGTTTATTTTTAAGAGCAAATTTTAAATTATTTAAACAACGAGATCCATTATTTATTCAAGAAAATTTTAAAACAAAAAAAGAAATACAAATTGTATCTGTACCTAAACAAATTGGCCAGGCTCAAGTAGTTAAACAAGTGCTACAAAAATATATCGATAATAATATTCCTTTAGATAAAGTGGCGGTCGTTTTAGCAAACGAAAAATTATTATGGCCAGTATTACAACAATTACCTCCTGCAATAGAATATATAAATATTACCATGGGGTATCCATTAAAATATACATCAACCTATGGCTTAATAGATATTTTATTACAAATTCAATTGAATTATGCCAAACAAACCCGAAAGCAAAAAACACTTTACCATAAAGATTTATTGGCCTTATTAAGGCAACCCTTATTTCAAAATTATTTAACCGGAGAAGGATTAGTTATTGATCCTATTTTAATAATTTATCAAATTACACAACGGAATTTAAATTTTATAAGTGAACCTGTTTTAGAGCAATTGTTTAACCAAAATTATTCTTTGCTAAGTCCTTTATTATTGCCAATGAAATCAACTATAGATTTTTGCAATTTATTACAAAGTCTTTTAGAAACTCTCATAAACTATTTTACTAATCAACAAACCACTAATCAAAGTAATTTAGAATTAGAATACTTACAGGTTATTCTTAAAAATCTTAATAGATTAAGCGGAATTTTAACTAAATACCAACATTTTAATAACATACAATCTTTTAAGCAACTATATAACCAAGTAGTTGGAAACTCTTCGGCTCCTTTTATTGGAGAGCCTTTGCAGGGTTTACAAATAATGGGTGTTTTAGAAACTCGTAATTTAGATTTTGATTATGTTATTTTAGTAAATGTAAACGAAGGCGTATTACCATCTGGAAAATCTGTTAATTCATTTATTCCGAATGACCTAAAACGTGTTTTTGGATTGCCTTTATACGCTGAAAAAGATGCTATTTACGCTTATCATTTTTACCGTCTTTTACAAAAAGCAAATGATGTAACAATTATTTACGATAGTGAATCTGATTCATTCGGAAAAGGCGAAAAAAGTAGGTTTGTAACCCAACTTCAATTAGAAATGATAGAATATAATTCTGAAATTAAAATCACAGAATCAGTTGCGTCCTACAAAAATCTTCCGACAGAATTAATTAATTCTATTGTAATTAATAAAAATACTGAAACACTTAATTCTATAATAAAAAAAGCGACAAGTAACGACATGTATTTTGGGTTATCACCATCTAGTTTAACAAGCTTTAAAGAATGTTCTTTACGTTTTTATTTTAGATATGGTCTTGGATTAAAAGAATCAAAAGAGGTAGAAGAAATTGCAGAAGCAAGTACGTTTGGACTAATACTTCATAAAAGTTTAGAGATTTTATATAGTCCATTTATTAATCAAATAATACAAATTAAAAACTTAGAAGAAGCGCTATTAAAAATAGATCTAACAGTTAATGAAAGTTTTGTTTCTTTTTTTGATGGGAACGAACCTATAGGAAAAAGTTTGTTACAAAAAGAAGTAATTAAAGTATATGTAAAAAAATTGCTTAAAAACGATATTAAATTTATAACTAAACTTGTTAAAGAAAATCAACTGATAACTATTTTAAAATTAGAAGAAGAATTTTCGGCACCTTTAAATATACAAATTAACGGGAAAGACGCTACTGTTTTCATCAAAGGAAAAATAGACCGAATTGACACATATAATAATATGATTCGAGTGATAGATTATAAAAGTTCCGTAAAAGATTCTGATCAATTTGTTTTTTCTAATTTTGAAAATCTATTTAATGATAAAATATATAATAAACAATTTCAATTATTTCTCTATTCGTGGCTATTATATAAAAATAATTTCTGCCAGCCAAGTCAATTAATGATGGGTATTATTCCTTTTAAAATTTTTACAGATGATCCTAAATATATATTAGATTCTGAAAAAAAACCATTTGTATTTTCAGATAAATTTTTACTAGATTTTGAAAATGAATTAAAATTATTTATAATGCAAATAATTAATTATTCTAGTAGTTTTGAACAAACCAATGACATTACCAGCTGTACTTATTGTTCATACAATACTATTTGTAATGTAAAAACAGACAAAAATATTTTTTAAAATCTAAACTACATTATATTAATTACATACTACTTTTGCGTTTTAAACTATTTAATCATCAAAATTATGTCAGTTTACATAAAATATATCATTATTTAAAAGCTCAAATTACAAATTACTAAAATATTTCCTAAAAAACCTTATATAAATATTTGTTGAGTGTTTGAATTAGTTTATTTTTGAATAATTATAGTTTAATAGATGAAAACAATTTTAATTACAAAACTTGAAGAACTACTTTTAAAAGATGTAGGTGAAGTTGCTGCTGATGTGCGCGCTCTGCAAAAAGAGTATCAAAAGCTACGGACTTCAGAGTTTGAAAATGCAAAACAAGTCTTTATAGATGATGGCGGAAGAGCTAAAGAATTTGAATTCCCAAAACAAACAATTGATATTAAATTCGAGTTCCTTTTAGAAAAATATTCCAAACAAAAAAAAGAGGCGGATTTAAAAATTGCTGCCGAACAAGCTAAAAATTTAATAATTAGACAAGAAATTATTTCTAAAATAAAAGATATTAGTCAGCTCAGTGATAATGTTGGATCTGCAGTTAGAATGTTAGGGGAATTACAAAAAAAGTGGAAAGAAGCTGGTGCTGTTTCTTCTCATAAATACAAAGATATTCAAGCAGATTACAGTAAAGCTATTGAAGATATTTATTATAATCTGAAAATATTTCGCGATTTACAAGAACATGATTTAAAGAAAAATTTTGAATTGAAAACAGAATTAATAAAAAAATTAAGAACTCTTCAACAATCTGATAAAATTAAAGAAACTGAAAAATTAATTAAAATATATAGAAACGAATGGGATGAGATTGGGCCAGTTCCAGCCGGGAAATGGGAGCTTATAAAACAAAATTATAAAGAAGTTCTCGATCAAACTTATATTAAAATTAAAGCTCATTACCATTCCTTTGAAAAGCAAAAAGAAAATAACTTAAAATTAAAACAAGAAATTCTTGAAAAAATTAAAGAACTAATTCCTTCAATTGAACCTAAAACAAACAAATGGAATGAAGCTACCGAAAAAGTTATTTCCTTTCAATCGCAATGGAAAAAAATTGGAAGAATAAAAGAAAATGAAAATGAAAAAACATGGACTGAATTTAGAAATTTATGCGATAGCTTTTTTGAAAAGAAAAAAGAATTTTTTACAAGTCTAAATCAAAACTACTTAAACAATAGAAAAATAAAATCAGATTTAATCTCTCAAGCCGAAGCCCTCAAGAATAGTATTGATTGGCAAAAAACAGGCTTAGATTTAATTAAACTTCAAGACACTTGGAAAAGACATCCTAGTAATGGAGACAAAGAAGAAGCTAAATTGTTTTTCCGTTTTAGAAAAGCCTGTAATACTTTTTTTGATGCAAAGAAAAAACATTTTGAGAATATAGAAGCTTCATATGATGTTAATTTATTATCTAAAGAAGAGATACTAAAACAATTTAATGAGTTTAAATTATCGGATGATAATAATAAAAACCGAGATCAATTAAAAGGTTTTACTTCTAAATGGAATGCAATTGGAATGGTTCCTATGAAAGACAAAAAGAGAATTAACGATGCGTTTTACAATCGATTAGATACCTTTTATGAGGAAATGAATATCGATAAAAAAGAAAAAGGAATGATCCAGTTTAAAACTAAAATAGATCGTTTAGCCGCTTCTGAAAATGCTTTTGATTTACTGTTAAAAGAATCAGATTTTCTTAAAAAAATAAGCGATGAAATTAATCTTAATATTCGTACTTATGATAATAATTTGGGGTTTTTTAAAACTTCGAAGGGCAGCAATAGCTTTATGAAAGAGATTATTGATAAGATTGAAATTGAAAAATATAAAGTAACCGAACTAGCCGAAAAAAGAAAATTAATTAATGAGCAATTAACAATAATAAGAACCTCAAAGGATAAGCAAAAGACTGAAAAATAGTTTTATAATTAATCGATTAAGATTTTTTTAAAACTAAAAAATCAGACACAATTTCTTCGGCTTTTGAGCAAGCAAGTTCTAAATTTTCATTCAATATAAACATATCAAATAATTCTGCTGTTTTTAATTCTTTTTCGGCTTTTGTTAATCTCCTCGCAATACTTTCAACATTATCTGTACTTCGAGAAAGTAAACGTTCTTCTAATATTTTTATACTAGGTGGCATTACAAAAATAGCTAATGCATCTTGTTTAAAAATACTTTTTAAATTTAATCCTCCCTCTACATCTATGTCGAAAATCACAGCCTTGCCTTTACTCCAAATTAGCTCTACTTCTTTCTTTAATGTTCCATAGTGCACCCCTGTATACACCTCTTCCCATTCTAAAAATTCATTTTCGTTAATCTTTTGCTTAAAATCTTTTACACTTAAATAATGGTAATCTTTTCCATTTTCTTCAACCCCTCTTTTAGGTCGACTAGTAGCAGAAATTGAAAATTCGATGTATTGAGGAAATGTTTTTAATATATGCCTTACTAAGGTCGTTTTACCAGAGCCAGAGGGTGCTGAAAAAATAATTAATTTACCACTATGCATATACAAATATAATAAAAGATAGGCTTTATGTTTTGATTATCTGTGTAAATTATTTTATAAATTATAATTATAGGCTAATATTTACTTTTCTTAACAAAAAGAAAAAAATAGTTTGAGAATTAGATTATTTTTGTAAAATTAAAAAAACATTAATTATTACTAATCAAATTAGTATTCGTTATGAAATATAGATTTATAATAATATTTTTTCTTTATTCTTTTATTATTAATGCTCAAATGCCAGGTGGAGGAAATCAAAAAGACATGATGAAATTAATGAAAGATATTAAAGGAAGGGTTTATGGAAAATTAATCGATTCAAAAACAAAAAAATCTATAGAATATGCATCAGTTGTCGTGCTTTGGTTTAATAAAGATAGCTTGTTGGGGGGAACATTAACCAAAAAAAATGGAGAGTTTAGTATAGATAATTTACCCGCTATGGGAGGCTTTAGATTTAAAGCCACTTTACTTGGATACAAAACCTACGAAACTAAATTTTACATCCAGCTGCCCAATAAAATAGAACAAGATTTAGGAGATATTAATTTAGAAATAGATGAAAAACTATTAAATGAAGTGGAAGTAACAACTAAAAAAAATAATATTGTTATGTCCATTGATAAAAGAATTTATAATGTTGATAACGACATTTCTGTTAAAGGAGGCACGGCAGTTGATGTGATGAAAAATGTTCCTGGAGTTACTGTTGATGCTGATGGTAATGCCCAATTAAGAAATCAGAGTCCAATGATTTTTATAGATGGTCGTCCTTCTAACTTAACACTTCAACAGATACCTGCAGATCAAATCGATCGAATTGAAGTAATTACAAACCCATCTGTAAAATTTGATGCCAGTTCTACCGGTGGTATTTTAAATATTGTAATGAAGAAAAATCTAAAGCCAGGTTATAACGGAATGATTATGGGATATGCCGGCTCAAGTGATCGCTATGGGGGTATGTTTAACTTGAATGTTAAAGAAGGCAAATGGAATTTAACTTCAATGTATTCCTATAATCAAGCTTTTAATAATACTGTAGGCTTTACAAATAGAACTCAACTCGATTCAATACAAAAAACTTTAGGGTATTATCGTCAAGATAATTTGGTAAGACAATTAAACGCATTTAATTTTGGAAAAATTGGCCTCGATTATAATATTAATAATCGAAACACTATTTCAATAAATAGTATGCTAATGGGTGGGGTATATGAGACTAATGATAAACAAAATTATAATATTTTAGATAAAAATAGAGTGCAATTATTTTATGGTAAAAGGGTAAATGATCAGGCGGCTGAATTTCAAAATTATAACGGCCAATTATACTATAAAAAAATATTTCCAAAAGTTGGGCAAGAGTTTACCAGTGATTTAAATTACAATCACACAAATTCAAAAAACGACTATTTATTTAATACAGAATCACACATTCCTCCAGATACAATCATTATTGGTAATACTTTTCAAAAAAACAACGGAACAACTACATCTAACCAATTTGTTTTGCAATTAGATTATACTAATCCTATTAGCGAAACAAAAAAGTTTGAAGCGGGAATTAAATCTTACTTTAAAAATTCTATCAGTATTAATGATACAAAAAATGCACAAGTAAATCCTGATAATTATACTTATGATAGTGTAATGAGTAACCATTATATCATAGATGATATGATTAATGCTGCATATATAAATTATAATAGTAAAACTATTTTTGATATTTCTTATCAAGCAGGCTTGCGCTTTGAACAATCATACTACGAAGGCACTATAAAGAATAAAAATCAATCTTTTTCTTACAATTATCCATCTGTTACTGGAGATCTATTAAAATCCATTTTCCCCGGAATTTATTTTTCAAAAAAAATAATTAAAAATCAAGAGTTTCAAATTAATTTTAGTCGTAAAATACAAAGACCAAATTTTTTTCAATTAATGCCTTTTATCATGTTTGCCGATAAACAAAATTACCGCATTGGTAACCCTCAATTAAAACCTGAATTTAAAAATATTGCCTAAATAAATTATAATAATACTTTTACTAATGGTAGTTATTTGGGTTCGTGCTATTTTCGTTACGAAGAACAACCTATAACAGATGTGGCTTACCCCTCATTAAGTGATCCTACAGTATTAATTAATACAACTGTAAATGGTAAAAATAGTACTCGCTATGGGATGGAACACACATTTAAATACACTCTTTTTAAATATTTAGATGCCACAATTAATGCAAACGCATTTTATATTTATATTAACGGTATTGTTGTTCCAACAGAACCAGAAGTAACCACCAAAGGATTTGCCTACAATACAAAAGCTACTTTATCATACCGTTTTCCAAAACAGCTAACTCTTCAAGTAAATGGTAATTACGAATCGCCACGTATTTTATTACTTGGTTTTTCTTTACCAATTTATTCTATGGATATTTCTATTAATAAAATGGTAAGCTCAAAATGGATAATTAATGCTACTTTAAGCGACGCATTTAACACCCGAAGAATGGGAACTCAGTTCCAAACTCCTTATTATATTCAAGATTTATCGCGTCGAAGAGAAAGTCGTTATGTGCGAGTAACATTAACCTATCTTTTTGGGAAAATGGATGCCTCAATTTTTAAACGCGCTAAACAAATGAAAGGATCCGATTCTCAACAAGGAAGTCAAGATGGATTAGACTTTGGAAAATAAATTGCTTTTTACAAATTATAGTTAATATCTTAATTAACATTTAATAATTGCTATTATTAAATTTAATAATTTTAATAGTTATAAATAATTAACGTGTCCAATCCTTTAAAAAAACTTGCTAGTCAAACTGCCATATATGGTTTAGGAACGATTATGCCAAGGATTCTTAATTATTTACTAACTCCAATTTTAACTTACGAATTTTCGGCAGCAGAATTTGGTATTAATAGTGAGTTATATGCCTACATTTCTTTTTTAAATGTAATTTTTACCTATGGCATGGAAACCGCTTTTTTTAATTTTAACTCGAAATTAGAAAATAAACACGATGTATTTAATACCTCTTTTTGGGCTTTGCTAATTTCATCCACTGTATTTAGCGGGTTACTTTTATTATTCACATCAAATATTGCTAATGAACTTTCTACACCAAATGCAGTTTATTTGCCTCAATTTATTATTTGGAGTATATTAATTATTGCGACCGACGCAATTGCCGTTATTCCTTTCGCAAAGCTGCGAACTGAAGGTAAAGCTCTTAAATTTTCATTTTTAAAATTAACCAATATTGTAATAAATTTTGGTTTAACTATCTTCTTCTTAAAAATATGTAAATCAAGCTATGACCTTTGTGAAGTAAATAGTTATGCTGCTCTTTATAACCCTCAAATTGGGATTGGATATGTGTTTTTATCTACATTAATTGCTAATATTATTACACTTATCCTGCTAGGAAATCAGTTGATAAATATAAAATTTAACATCAATATTCAACTTCTAAAAAAAATGCTATCATATGCTTGGCCTTTAATTATTTTAGGTTTAGCGGCAATGGTAAACGATACCTTAGATAAAATTATTATAAAAAAATTAATGCTCGATAAGTCTGAAGCCCAGATAGCACAAGGTATATACGGTGCCTGTAATAAAATAGCGGTATTAATGAGTATTTTTATTCAATCATTTCGATTTGCATCAGAACCTTTCTTTTTTGGTAAAGCGAAAGAAAAAGATTCTAAACAAACTTATGCTATAGTAATGAAATATTTTATTATTTTTTGTTTGTTTTTATTTTTAGCAATGGTTATGAATTTGGATTGGATACAATATATTTTAGAAAGTCATTACCGAGTGGGTTTAAAAGTAGTACCCATATTATTGGTTGCATACCTTTGTTTAGGGGTTGTTTACAATCAATCTATTTGGTATAAATTAAGTGGCAAAACTAGATTCGGGGCAATAATTGCCATTACTGGTGCGGCGATTACTTTAATATTAAATATTTTATTTGTGCCTAATTATTCTTACATGGCTTGTGCTTGGTCTACCCTTGCTGCTTATGGAGGTATGATGTTATTATCATACATCTTAGGGCAAATATATTTTCCAATTAAATATAACCTTAGGGCAATTTGTGTTTATTGTTTTTTAGCTTTTAGTTTTTATTTCATTTCTCATCTTTATTCAAACATCAATAGCTCTGCAATTAAATTGATATTAAATAATTTATGGATTATTTTATTTGTCTGGATTGTTTATAAAATGGAATATAGTACCTTAAAAAAATTAAACTCTCATGACAACAATTCAACTTAAAGTAATTAATCAATCTGAACACGCTTTACCAGAATACGCAACAATTTTATCAGCTGGACTCGATTTAAAAGCAAATCTTTCTGAAAGTATTTTATTAAAACCGCTTCAGCGATATTTAATTCCTACTGGACTTTTTATTGAACTTCCAGCAGGTTTTGAAGCGCAAATTCGTCCTCGCAGTGGTTTAGCTTTCAAAAATGGGCTAACTGTTTTAAATGCTCCAGGGACTATAGATGCTGATTATCGAGGCGAAGTAAAAGTGCTTTTAGTGAATCTATCTGATACTGATTTTATCGTTAATAATGGCGAAAGAATAGCCCAAATGGTTGTTGCAAAACACGAACAAATTGTTTGGAAGCTGGTTAATCAATTAGAAAATTCTAAAAGAGGTTTGGGTGGCTTCGGTAGCACCGGAAATAAATAAATCACATCAAAATAAAAATAATTGTGATTTCTTATAATCAAAAGTTTTCTTTTAAGCCTTTAATTTCTAAATTTGAATCGTGAAACGGAAAATTATCATTGGGACTCGAGGAAGTGACCTTGCTTTGTGGCAGGCAAATTATACAAAAGGATTATTAGAAGAAAAAGGTCAAGAAGTTGAAATTAAAATTATTCAAACACTTGGCGATCAAACTCAGCATTGGGATAAAGGCTTTGACAAAATTGAAGGTAAAGGTTTTTTCACTAAAGAATTAGAAGACGCTTTATTAAATAGTAGCATTGATATTGCCGTTCATTCTCATAAAGATTTACCAACTACAAACCCAGAAGGATTAATAATAGCAGGTGTTTCAAAACGAGAAGATCCCTCAGATTTATTAATTATAAATGATTCCTCTGTAAACGATAAACTTAAATTTAATTTGAAAAAAGGGGCAATTGTTGGAACATCTTCAGCTAGAAGAAAATCACAACTTTTAGCATTTAGACCTGATTTAAAAGTAAAAGATTTAAGAGGTAATTTACCTACTAGAATAAATAAATTACGCTCAGGGAATTACGACGCAATAATGCTAGCAAAAGCAGGGGTTGAACGTTTAGATTTAGACTTAGATGAATTTACAGTTGAAAAATTAAATCCTAACGAATTTGTTCCTGCTCCTGCTCAAGGTGTATTAGCATGGCAAACTCGCGAAAATGATCCTGAATTATTAAATATAATTGATCAAATTAATGACTTAGATGTTTTAATTAAAATTAATATTGAACGTGAACTTTTAAATATGTTTGAAGGAGGCTGTCACTTGCCTTTTGGAGCTTATTGCGATACAGAATTAGACGATGAAGATCGTTTAAAATTTATGGTTTGGATTAGTGTTGCTGACGAATGGGATAAACAACCTAAACAATTTTATTTTGAAACCATAGATACTGATGGGTTTACCGATATGATGTTTGATCACATTCAAGGCTTAAAAAGAAAAAAAATATTTATTACCAAAACATTTAAAGAAGACGATTATTTACCAAAAGCCTTAAGCAGATTAGGGTTTGAGATATTGGGTAAAAGTTTGATTGAGTTTAAGCAAATTAAAATTCAGTTTCTTCCTCGAACTGAATGGATTTTTTTTAGTAGTAAGCATGCAGTAAGATTCTTTTTTTCTCAAAAACCAAAAGTAGACCAAGCGACTAAATTTGGATGTGTAGGTTCTTCAACTGCAGCAGAATTACGAATAAACGGACATAGAGCAAGTTTTATTGGTCAAAGTACCGATATTAAATTGGTTGGAAAGCAATTTAGTAGTATTGTTGGTAGTAATTCTGTTTTATTTCCAATAGCCCGAGGAAGTATGCAAAGTATTCAATGGCAAATGGTAAAGCGCGATAGCGTAATTAATTTAGAAGTTTATGCTACCCTATCTCAGAGTATGGTTGTAGCAGATGATTACGATTTAGTTTTATTTACGAGTCCGAGCAACGTTGATTCTTATTTTGAAAAAAATACCTGGCATCCTCATCAAAAAGCAATTGCAATGGGCGAAGCTACAGGTAAATCGCTCGAGAAATTAAAAATTAAAAAATACACCATGCCCAAAAGTTTTGACGATTTAGGATTACTTCATGCTATTTTAGCAATAAAATACTAAAAGTCCTCCAATTTCTTTACAAATAAATATCTTTTTTTAATATGTAAATAATTATTAAATCGAATAAATATTTAAATTTTGTGTTTACGAAAGAAACAATTTTTAATCTACAGGAATTAATTTTTTTGCTAAATCCAATCGGATAAAAAAAATCACAATCATTACCTGCATTTTGTACCCTAAAAAAACAATTAACAGTTTAAGTATATATTTATTTACTGCAGTCTATATCTGGACTAAATACCTAAAATAAAAACCCTTAACTGTTGATAGCCAAGGGTTTAATTATTTTAACCGTGATCCCGCTGGGATTCGAACCCAGGACCCCTACATTAAAAGTGTAATGCTCTACCAGCTGAGCTACGGAATCTTTCACTTTTACAGTAATTGTTTCTTAAAAAGAAACATTTGTTGCACAGTCCCAATTTTTAAATATAAATTTTTAATTGGGTTGCAAATATAGTAGTCTTTTTGGCACTTTCAAAATATTTTTAATATTTATTTTTCGTAAAAAATTCTGCATATTAAGTGCAATATTTAAATTTGTTTTCTAATGCTAAATGCTCCAAAAATAAAATTGTTACAAGGCTTTTGTTCTCTTAATTTTGGGGCCTCAATTGAAGAAGCTATTCTTCTTTTTGGGGAACCCGAAGAGATACAAAATATCGACGATGATGTTTTAAATAATAGCTCTTTAATAGCGCATTATTGGGATCTTGGTTTTTCTTTGTTTTTCGAGAATCATTTTAATAAACATTTTTATAGTGTCGAAATTGATAATAAAGAAACCTTACTTTTTAATTGTAAATTATTTACCTTAAATGAAAAAGAATTAATTCAACTTTTATTACAAAATGGACATGCTTTATCTGATAAAGAAAATCATCCCTGGGGCGAAAAACGAATAAGTTTTGATAGTATTAGTTTAGACTGTTATTTTGAACATAATAAATTGGTTTCTGTTAATTATGGTGTGTTAGACTCTGAACCTAATTTTAATTATTTTCCGAGTTAAATTTTTAAAATTTATCACAAAAATAAAACTTAGACTTTAATTAAAATTAATTAATCGTAACTTTATTCCATTAAAAAAATATTAATTATGCCAGGAACTGAATTATTTGGAGCCGAAGAGCGAAAAGAAATTGAAGATGTTTTATCTACAGGTATTTTGTTTCGTTTTAATCATGATGCTCTAAGAAATAACTTTTGGAAAGCAAAAGATTTTGAAGCAGAGGTAATTAAAATAACTCATGCTAAATATGCATTAGCTGTTTCGAATGGTTCGGCAGCAATTATGGCTGCATTAGCAGCTTCTGGTATTGGAGTTGGGGATGAGGTTATCTGTCCACCATTTACATACATTGCCACAGTTGAAGCTATTTTAATGTTAGGCGCGTTACCAGTTTTTGCTGAAATAGACGAGACTCTTTGCTTAAGTGCCGAAGGAATTAAACAAGCAATTACTTCTAAAACAAAAGGCGTATGTTTAGTTCATATGTGTGGTGGTAATGCTAACATGGACGAAATTATGGCAGTGATAAACCATCATAAACTTATTTTAGTTGAAGATGCAGGGCAAGCATTTGCCGCTTCCTATAAAGGGGTATATACAGGTCTTTTTGGAAAAGCTGGGGCCTACTCGTTTGATTTTTTTAAAATTGCAACAGCTGGCGAAGGTGGTATTTTTGTTACCAATGATGAAACTACTTTTAAATTAGCCGATAATTTTTCAGATCATGGCCACGATCACAAGGGTAATAACCGTGGTATGGAAAAACACCCTATAATTGGATTTAATTTTAGAATAAGTGAACTGAATGCCGCTGTTGGAGTTGCTCAAACTAGAAAAGTGCCAGCTATTAGATTACAAAATTTAAAAAATAAAAATTTTTTACAAAAACATTTATCAAAAACAAAAGGTATTTCGTTTTCTAAATTGGGAGATGAACAAGGTGATTCAGCAACTTTTTTAAATTTATTGCTACCAAATACAGAAATAGCTATGCTTGTGGTAGAAGAAATGAATAAAGCAGGTATAGGCGGATTTAATTACTGGTACACTAATATGTACCACTTTATTAACCAATGGGACCATATTAAAAATTTAAATACAACCGCTAAATTAGCAATAGAGATTTTAGGTCCTCCTCAAGATTATAATAATCTTAACTTACCAAAAACACAAGAAGTTGTAGGAAGATTAATTTCTTTTGGTATTCGTTGTACATGGACTGAAGAACAAATGATAGAATTAACTACTAATATTTCTTCATGTGTAAATAAAGCACAAGAGTCTGTTATTGCTCAATAAAATATCACAGAAAAATTTTTATTATTCAGTTTTTATTTAAAAAAGTAAAAAATATTCGAAATGCTATTTATTGAGAAATGCTTAACTTAACTTAATTCAACTATAACTTAATTGAAAAAAAGCTAGTATAAACTTTTCATTAGTGAATAAGAATAAAGACTCAATTTTTAATTGAGGCTTTAAAATATTTTAAAATAAAAACTATTATACTTCTATTTTTTTAGAAAAACGTTTACGTGTATTTTCATCTAAATGAATTTTGCGCAAACGGATAAATAAAGGAGTTATTTCTACATACTCATCTCCTTGAATGTATTCCATTGATTCTTCTAAGCTGAATTTTATTTTAGGGACAATTCGCATTTTCTCGTCAGTACCACTGGCTCGCATATTTGTTAATTGTTTTTCGGCACAAAGATTTACAACTAAATCATCAGGACGAATATGTTCGCCAATTATCATTCCCGGATAAATCTCTTCTCCGGCTTCTATAAAAAACTTACCTCTATCCTGTAATTTATCAATACTGTAAGCAACAGCAGTTCCTTTATCTTTGCTTATCAAAACGCCAGCAATTCGACTCGGGATATGACCTTTCCATGGCTCATAAGCTTTAAAACGATGCGCCATAATTGCTTCACCTGCGGTAGCAGTTAAAACATTATTACGTAAACCGATTATCCCTCTTGATGGAATTTCAAATTCAATATGCGTTAAATCTCCTTTAGGTTCCATTATTAATAAATTGCCTTTTCGCTGGCTAACTAAATCAATAACTTTACTTGAAGATTCTTGGGGCACATCAACCGTTAATACTTCTATTGGTTCGCACTTAACCCCATCTATTTCCTTTACAATTACCTGCGGTTGTCCTAATTGTAATTCATAGCCCTCGCGTCGCATAGTTTCGATTAATACCGACAAATGTAATATACCACGACCAAACACAAGATAAGAATCAGGTGAGCCCGTTTCTTCAACACGCATGGCTAAGTTTTTTTCTAACTCTTTAAATAATCGATCGCGCAAGTGACGAGAAGTTACATACTTACCGTCTTTGCCAAAGAAAGGAGAATTATTGATTGTAAACAACATACTCATTGTTGGTTCATCTATATGCATGGTTGGCATTCCTTCTGGAGTTTCGAAATCAGAAACTGTATCTCCAATTTCAAAACCATCAATCCCTGTAAAAGCGCAAATGTCTCCAGTTTCAGCTTCTGTTACTTTTGATTTTCCTAAGCCATCAAAAATAAATAATTCTTTTATTCGTGATTTTTGAATTCTTCCATCTCGCTTTACAACACTAACAGGCATATTTTCTTTAATAATTCCTCGAAAAATTCTACCCACAGCAATTCGTCCAATAAATGAAGAATAATCTAATGAAGTAATTTGAATTTGTAATGTACCCTCTCGTTTTGGTGCTGTTGGAATATTTTCAATAATAGTATCTAATAAATAAGTAACATCTTTAGTAGGATGATTATAGTCTGCTGACATCCACCCTTGTTTACTCGAACCGTATACAGTTGGAAAATTTAGCTGATCTTCGGTAGCATCTAAATTAAAAAATAAATCAAATACATTATCGTGAACTTCATCAGGTCTACAATTGGGCTTATCTACTTTATTAATTACTAAAATAGCTTTTTTACCAGCCGAAATAGCTTTTTGTAATACAAAACGTGTTTGAGGCATTGGGCCTTCAAAAGCATCTACTAATAAAATAACTCCATCAGCCATATTCATCACTCGCTCAACTTCTCCACCAAAATCTGCGTGACCAGGAGTGTCTATAATATTAATTTTTGTGCCTTTGTATTGAACTGATACATTTTTTGCTAAAATTGTAATTCCACGTTCACGCTCCAAATCATTATTATCTAAAATTAATTCGCCAGTATGTTGATTTTCGCGAAACAAATTACAAGTATGTAAAATTTTATCAACCAAAGTAGTCTTACCGTGGTCAACGTGAGCAATAATTGCAATATTTCGTATTTCAGACATTAATTTATTTTTTAAGGTGGTAAATATACGAATTTTATATGAATAAGATTTAGAGTCGTCTTCATTTATGACTTCTAATTAAGCCTATTTATCATAAAATAGACTTCTTGAGTGAGTTATTGATTATTGAAATAGATAAAATTATTTTCTAAAATAATTACATCTTCTTTTTTATTAATAATTTGAATTTTAATTCTATTTTTTTCAAGAATTGAAAAACCGTTTATTAAGGTTTTATACTCAAAAGGCTTTGGCTGAAGATTATTTTGATTGACTTTATCAACTGCATTAAAAAACGATTCGTATTTAAAACCACCTATATAAATAAGTTTAAAAATGCTATCGTTGTTTGTCTCTATTAATTGTCCATTATCAAGTAAAATATTTATGTTATTTTTATAATTAGCTGGTATTACCAAATAAAAAAGATCATTTTGATCCTTAAAAATACTATCGTTTTGATTTTTTTTTTGAAAAAAATAAAGTTGATGCGCCTCTTTTTTGAATTTTAAAAGATTAATTGTTTGTGTAAAAAAATTCGTTGTAAATAAAAGTAAAGTAAAAGAAATATATAAAATTACTTTCAAAAACTTAAAAATTATTTTTTTGTAAAACTAAGTTTCGTTGATAAAAGCTTATTCTTTTTCAATTTCTTTTTTTAATTCTTGAACTTGTTCGTTCACTTGTTCGATAACATCTTCATTTCCTTTTAGAATATCTTTTTGAATATCGCTGCTCGCATTTTTAAATTCTCTAATTCCTTTTCCAAGTGTTTTTGCTATGCTGGGCAAGCCTTCACCTCCAAATAAAAGTAAGATAACAAAAATAATAATAACAACCTCTCCGCCACCTAAATTCAAGAATAATATAAATTGATTTAAAGCCATAATTATTTTTTTCCGCTTCGCATAAATTTAAAAATAACAACACAACCTGTAAAAAAAATAATAGCAATAAAAGCCAGTATAAAAAAATCAGATAAATCGATTGAATTATTCATCTTGTAAAATTACAAAATTAATCTTCATTCATACCAATATGAATTAAGGCATCTCCTTCATCAACAACTGGCCGATTATTAATCCCAATAATATATCCATTTACTTTACTTATAATCTTTTCTTCGGTTTTGCCAAAAGGGTTAAAAATAAAGCCAATTAAATCGCCCTCGGCAACTGGTGCACCATTTTTAACACTCATATGAAATAAGCCGCTATTATTTGCTCTTACCCAAATTGTTTTTTCAATAGCAACAGAATTATTATCCGGTACTTCAAAATTAATCATATGATATGCATTCATCAAACGCAAACAACCATTTACTCCCTCGTTAATAGCGTCATAATCAAAGCGCATGCTCTCGCCACCTTCATAAACTAAAATAGGTTTGTTTTTTTTTGCAGCTTCTTTTCTAAAAGTATTATCGCGATACTTACTATTTATAATAATGGGAGCTGAAAATTTTCGAGCTAAATCTACGTTAGCTTTAATATTAAATACACAACGTAACTGAGGATAATTGTTAATTCTTGCACCTCCAGTGTGAAAATCTACACCAAAATCAATAATGGGTAAAATATATTTCATGATGTCGTATGCAATTCTACTACCAAAAGAACCTGTTTTGCTTCCAGGAAAACAACGATTAAGATCTCTTCCATCTGGTAAATCACGGCTGCCATATAAAAAAGAAATTACATTAATTACAGGTATAGCTATTAATGTTCCACAATTAAGTTTAGATACTTCGTCGTGAAGCATTACTTTTCTTACAATTTCTATGCCATTAGTTTCTTCGCCGTGCATACCAGCTGACAATAGCATTACAGGGCCCTCGTTTTTTGATCGTAAAACATAAACTGGTATTTCAATTTTTGTTTTAGTATGTAATTCATAAGAATTTAAAATTACCGTTTTTGTTTCGCCAGGTAAAATAGATTGTCTATTTATTATAATTGTATCTTGCATGTTTTAATTATTCTCCGGGTTTATTAAATTCATTTCTTTCAACATATTCAATTATTTTACCTGCAATATCAATTCTTGTTGCCCCTTCAATACCTTCTAATCCTGGGGATGAATTCACTTCCATAACTAAAGGCCCACGTTTGGATTGTAATAAATCAACTCCAGCAATACCTAAACCTAATTTTTTTACTGCTTTAATTGCAGTGGCTCTTTCTTCGGGGCTTAATTGAATAACCGTAGCTGAACCGCCGCGATGCAAGTTACTTCTAAATTCACCGTCTTTTGCTTGTCGTTTCATTGCTCCAACAATTTGTCCATCAACAATAAAAACACGAATATCGGCACCACCAGCTTCTTTAATAAATTCTTGAACAAGCATATTAGCTTTTATCTTCATAAAAGCTTCAATTACACTTTTAGCGGCTTTATCATTGTCAGCTAAAATAACCCCGATACCTTGAGTACCCTCTAATAACTTAATAATACATGGCGCACCACCAACGCTTTCGATAACATTATCAATATCTTTTTCTTTTGGTGATGAAGCAAAAGCTGTTTTAGGTATACCAATTCCTGCGCGAGCTAATATTTGTAAACTACGCAGCTTATCGCGAGATCTTACGAGAGCCTGAGATTCTACAGCAGTAAAAATTTTCATCATTTCAAATTGACGAACTACTGCAGAGCCATAAAACGTAGCCGATGATCCAATTCGAGGGATTACTGCATTTACATCTGTTACTTCTTTTCCGTTAAAAAATATGTGAGGCCTACCTTGTTCAATCACTAATACAGTTTTCATGTGGTCTAATAAAAGCATCTCGTGACCTCTATTTTCTCCAGCTTCAATTAAACGTTGAGTTGAATACAAGTTTTTATTGCGAGATAAGATAACTATTTTCATAATATTTTTTTGGAATAAATTAATTTAGATTATTGATATGTAATTTACTAACATCAATTAAAAATCGGCCTTTTAAAATACGGCGTCCTATCAAAACTGGATAGCGCATATGATCTCTATTGGTAAGTGAAATGGAGCTGCGTATTTTTTTATTTCCTAATAAAATAAGTGTTTTAATTATAAATCTTTCTTCCATTTCGCCAAAAGAATTTTTAATTTTTTTTTGTTTAAACTCTTCAAATTTAAATTCTTCTTTTGCAAACAGATCAATTTTAAAATGAAGGATAAACTTTCCATCAATTTGCTTAACCTCAATAGAATCACAATGGATAGAGGATGTGTAAGCCCCAGTATCAATCTTTGCTTCGATAGAATAAATACCTAGTAGAGGGAAAGAAATAAATTCTCTTCTTCCAACTAAAAATAAAGGTAAGCTAGGCAAAGTGTGAGTCATAAAATCTATTTACATTAATATCAGGATGAAGGTATTCTTTATTTAAATAGAAATTTACAAAGTTTTTTCCAAAGTACGGTGCTAACATAACACCTTTTGTTCCCAAGCCATTAAATACATATAAATTTTTGTATTTTGGATGCTGACCAATAATGGGTCTTCGATCGGCAGATGATGGCCTGACACCTGCTTGATGGTTAATTATTTGATAATTACACCCGATTATTTTTTTTAATTTTTCTTTTATTTCCAACAAACCATTATTGGTTGGTTTATCACTTGTATCGTACCAGGCATAAGTTGCCCCTACTTTATATATTTGATCGGTGACATCCATTATAAAACCGTTTTTATTGAGAATTTTATTTTTAAAGTTTAAATCGTTTGTTTTAATAGTTATAATTTCACCTTTGGCAGGCTTAAGTGGAATCCAATTAAAAAAAGGATTGTATTTAACCAAATGGCCTTCACAAAAAATTATATGTTTCGCTTTTATTGTTTTGTAAATTATCTCACATTCTTCAATTTTTAAGTCAGAATAATCAAAAGTTTCTGAAATAATATCTTCTTTAAAAAATTGATCGGATTTTTTTATAAAAGTAACTAAATCTAAATTTCCAGATTTTTCTACATTGCCATGATATTCATTTAAATAACAATTTTTAAAATCTAAATGATTAGATTGGGCAATAAATGGATTTAAAAAAGCACTTAGATTTTGTTGTGATTTTTTTAGCCATAATTTTTTTTCTTGCTCTTCGTTGAATGGCTTTACGATTTGACGCTGAGTAATAAGAGAAGTATTTAATGTTTTTTCGCATTCAGAATAAAAAATATTTAATTCTGAGATGAGCTCATCTGCCATCCAACTTTTAGTTAATCGTTTAAAAACAATGGGGTTCCAAATACCTGCAGCAACATTAGAGCAATTACTTAATCTTGGATTACCAATCATTTTAAATCGAATAAATTGTTGATGAAAATGATGAGCTAAAACGTTAGCTGCTAGTCCCTGTCCAACAATAATAAAATCTATCATAGTTTATTTTCGGATTTTACGTGTGGATTAAAATTTCTTTTATTTCCTCTATATGCACTCGAAAAAAACAAAATCATTTTAGCACCTATTATATTTTGAACTTTACTAATTTCGCCAAAAAATTCTATGCCAAAACCAATGTCATAAGTTATTTTTTTAATGAGCTGGATACTTAAATAAGAGCCAAATCCATTATAGAACAGAGGTCTGATGCCTAAAGAGTCAGAAATTGTTTTAACACCGTTAACACCAGTAATCCCCATAAAAAAAGCAAGATTTGTTTTTTCAGTTTCTTTTCTTAATCCATAACCAAAATGCAATTGTGAATTGTTGTTGGCAGTGAATTCATTACCAGATATTATTAATCCAGCTTGAAAATGTTGGCGTTTTATATGAAATTGATAATCTACATTGATAGATTTTTGTAAATCTTTACGAATATTCGAATTTAAAAATCCTCCTCCAATAGATAAATAGTTATTGTGTATTCTGTATCTCTTTCCTTTATTAATAATTTCTTCTTGCCGATCATAAATTGAGTTATCTACAGTCAAATCTTGTTTTTGAGATGAAGCTATAAAACAAAAAAATAAACCGAATATTATTAATAGATATTTAATACCTCTAATATAAAATAAATTCAACTAAAACTATTTACATCAAATAAATTCAAGCTACCCTTTTAAAAATGTATTATGACTGCGCTCAAAACCAATTGTTGTGATTGTTCCATGTCCACTATAAACATTCACTTGATCTGGTAACAACATTAATTTTTGTTTAATAGAGTTTATTAAAACATCATGATCTCCTCCAGGCAAATCACTTCTGCCAATACTACCTTGAAATAAAACATCGCCACTAATTAAAACAAAGTTACTTGGATTATAAAACGAAATGCTACCCGGAGAATGACCAGGGGTAAAGATGCACTTAAATTCATATTGGCCCAAACAAATAATATCTCCTTCTTTAATAAATTTGGTAGGCATTGGCGATGGGCTGCATGAAAATCCATACAACTCAGCAGTTTCTGTCATTCGTTCTAAAAAAAACATTTCGTTCGCATGCACTTCGGGAAATAATCCATAATTATCATATATAAAACTATTACCCAACACGTGATCTATGTGAGCGTGAGTTAATAGTAAGCGTTGTAATTTTAATTTTTTATCCGAAATAAAATTTTTTAAAATAGTGTCTTCTCTCTCGTTTGAGTTTCCTGGATCAATGATAAAAGCTAAGCCATCATCATCATAAATTAAATATGTGTTTTGTTGAAACTCATTAAAGCAAAATGATTTTAAATGTAACATGGTTAAGCTATTTTTTTTATAAAGTTGAGTTGTTTATCGCTGTGTTGAATTAGATTTAAACCAGTATTTTTTCCTATAATTAATTTTCCAAATTTATCCTCAATACCTAATGCCATAGCCCCATTATATGTTAAGGCCTTCAAAATCGATTCAATCGAAATTAATGGCGATTTAGCCAAAAGAATAGAAGCCTCGAAACATAAATCTAATTTTTGATTACTAGCCAAACTATCAGTTCCTAAGCACCAATTTTGATTGTGATTTAAAAACAAGTCGTAATTTGGTAATGTATTTTCTATAAACAAATTGGCACTAGGACAAAAACACCAATTTATAAATTTAGATTTACTGGCAATAATATCTTCTTCTCTACAAAATGTATTATGAACTAAGAGTGATTTTTTATTTGGAATAATATCCAAATACGACAATAAACTTGATATTTTTGGTGGGTTAAACCAATTTATATCGATATTTAAATAAGTAAATAAATCATCAATATCACTTGACTTACCAGCAAAAAATTTTGTTTCTTCTTCACTTTCTTGATTATGAATACTAAAAGCTAAATTATTTAAACTATTATAATTGGCAATTTTATTAATTAAAAGTTTAGAAGAACTATAAGGCGAATGCGGTGCAAGACTTCCTATTAAATTATAATTCTCTAATTCATTAAGAAGAGTTAATCCTTTTTCAAAAATAGTTTCACTTTGTAATGGATTTAGTCCAATTAATTCGATAAAAGTATGGTAATATATTTTGCTGCTGGCTTTAATTTTAAAAGAACTGTTGACGTTACTTATGTCTCCAACAGCAACAATACCGCTTTCCCACATTTTAAAATCTGCTTCAATAGCTGAATCTTCTTGCGCTTTTCTATTAAAATTATTGCGCTTAGTCATAACTTGTTTTATAAATTCAATTAATCCCTGATTAGGTTTTATCTGACAAAATAAATGGCTTAATTCTAAATGACAATGCGCATTAACAAATCCCGGCCCAATAATACCATCATAATGCTCAATTTCAGAACTTTGTATTTCTGTTTTTTTTACAATATCTTTTAATATTCCAAAATCATCAATTATCAATACCATCTCTTGCGATAAAAAATTTATCCCATTAAATATGCTATTAGCACTTATGATTCGCATGGCCAAAGTTAGTAATTTATCAATGGAATAGTATCTTTGTAAATAGTTAAAATGATTAAAAAAGATATACGCGCTCTCAGTCAAAATCAATTAATTGATTTGTTTATTAAAATTGAAGAACCCGTATTTAGAGCTAAACAAGTTTACGATTGGCTTTGGGCAAAAGGTGTAATTGATTTTAATCAAATGTCGAATCTTTCAAAAAAAATACGCGATTATTTAGAAACCAATTTCATAATCAATGCTGTTCAAATTCATGAGCTACAAATTAGTTCTGATAAAACTATAAAATGTGCTATGCGCTTGCACGATAATTATGTAGTTGAAAGCGTTTTAATTCCTCATCGATTAAGAATGACTGCCTGCATTTCTTCGCAAGTAGGTTGCAGTTTATCATGTACTTTTTGTGCAACAGGTAAATTAAAACGAATGCGAAATTTAAATGCTGATGAGATATTTGATCAGGTCGTATTAATAAAAAATACTGCCGTCGAAAAATATAAAGCCCCCTTAACCAATATTGTATATATGGGAATGGGCGAACCCTTACTTAATTATAAAGAAGTGCTCAGTTCGGTTGATAAAATAACTAGTCCAACTGGATTAGGAATGGCGGCAAAACGGATAACTATTTCTACAGCTGGAGTTGCAAAAATGATTTCTAAACTTGGCGATGATGAGGTTAGATTTAATTTAGCACTTTCTCTGCATGCTGCTAATGACGAAAAACGAAATCGTATTATGCCTATTAACGAAACTAATAGTTTAGATAATTTAGCGCAGGCCCTTCAACATTTTACAGAAAAAACAGGCTCAAGGCCAACTTTTGAATACATCGCTTTTAAAGACTTTAATGATTCTATAAAAGATGCTCAAGAATTAGTAAATTATTGTAAAAAAGTAAAAAGTAAGGTAAATATTATTGAGTATAATTCGATTGATGGAAGTGATTTTATTCAAACAAGCAAAGAACGATTGTTGGCATTTACTAAGCATTTAGAAAAAAATGGCGTAATTTGTAATGTAAGACATAGCAGGGGCAAAGACGTTGATGCAGCTTGTGGTCAATTAGCAAATAAAAATAAATTAATTTCTCCAGAATTAAAATAAATTTAATCTCTTGTGACAAAGATAGTTGACGAAATAAAAAAGCCAATTGCAATTCAAATGCTAGCCTTCGAAAAAAAGTTTAAGGATGCTATGCAAAGTTCAGTACCGCTATTAGATAAAATAACTAATTATATTTTAAAGCGAAAGGGTAAACAAATCAGGCCCATGCTTGTATTTTTATCTGCTCAAATAAATGGAGAGATAAACGATACCACGCACAGAGCAGCGGCTTTGATTGAGTTACTGCATACTGCTACTTTGGTTCATGATGACGTGGTTGATGATAGTAATGAGCGACGAGGCTTTTTTAGTATAAATGCTTTATGGAAAAATAAAATAGCAGTTTTAATAGGTGACTTTTTATTATCCAAGGGCCTTTTATTGTCTTTAGATAATAATGATTTTCATTTACTTAAAATTGTAAGCACTGCAGTTCGCGATATGAGTGAAGGAGAATTACTTCAAATTGAAAAGGCGAGACGTTTAGATATTTCTGAAGAAATTTATTTTGAAATTATTACAAAAAAAACAGCCGCACTTATTTCTGCTTGTTGTGCTGCAGGTTGCTCCTCAGTTACAACAAATGAAAATGTAATTAGATTAGCTAAAGAATTTGGAACATATACTGGTATTGCTTTTCAAATAAAAGATGATTTATTTGATTTTGCTGATGATTCATCAATTGGAAAACCAACTGGGATAGATATTAAAGAAAAGAAAATGACTTTACCATTAATCTATGCTTTAAATAATTGTTCTTGGATCGAAAAACGAAAGATTATCAATATCATTAAAAATCATAACCAAGAAAGTGAAAAAGTTAAACAGGTAATTGATTTTGTGATAGAAAAAGGGGGCATCATTTACGCCAATAAAGTTATGCATGATTATAAAAATAAGGCATTAATTATACTAAACAAGTTACCTGATAATGAATCAAGAAAAAGTTTAGAGCATCTATTATTATATGTTATCGAAAGAAAAAAATAAATGATATGAAAAAAATATATATTCTAAGCCTGGGTTGTTTTTTTATTTTTTTATTTAGTTGTAATAGGAATGATAAATTTACTGAGTCTGAAAAACAAATAATAGACTCAATATCAAAAGTAAAACAAAAATTTAAAGCTGATTCTTTAAAAAAAATAAATCCATTGTTAATTGTAGCTCCTGACACAAATTATACTGGAGATTATGTAGATAAATATTCAAACGGAATTACAAAATTTAAAGGATATTTTCGTTTTGGAAAAAGACATGGCCAATGGCTATCTTTTTATCCTAATGGATTAATATGGAGCGAAATGTTTTATGATAAAGGCTTAAGAGATGGAAAAAATACAACTTATTTTGAAAATGGAAAAATTAGATACGTTGGTTTTTACAAAAACAATTTACAAGATAGTATTTGGACTTATTTTGATACTATAGGAAAAATAGGAGCAAAAGTGTTGTATCAACAAGATAGAATCTTAAAAAAAATAAATTAAAATATTACTTTTTCTAAAAAGTTTTTATAAGTTTTACTGAATTAAATTTTTCTTCGTTTATTTTATATTAACAACTATACCTTCTGATTGCCTCAATTCGATTTTTATTTCCCAAATTTTTTAAGTTGCTTTCTCCGAACACAAGAATCATGGTATAGTGTCTGTTCAGCAAGTAAATCTTGATATGTAATTATAGGCCCAGTTGAATAGATAATAACGCATACACTCCAATCCTCAGTTTCAATACGGCAATATCCAAATCTTATTTCAGTAAACTGACTTACTGCTCTTGTCATTATATCCCAATGTTTATCACTATTCTTAAAATAGTGAATGGCTTCTCTTTGTGTCTTTGGAATTTTTTCATATTTTGGAGTTCCACCCCAGCATACTTCATATATTCCCATGCCACTATCTCCGAACTTTTGAGCACGTTTCATTGGAGTTTGAGTTTGGGGTCGATCATATTCATAGTGACTAACCTTTTTTGTTTCAATTAAGTAGTTTGCATGAAAAGCTGATGCTGAATCAAGTTTTGAAGTTCGAGTCAGTTTAGTTGAAGGAGAAATCAATTGGCGAATTATATTATAAACTGAATCATTGTTCGTTTTTGCAGCGGCGTTTAAGTCAGTTAATACATAACTTGTTTTTCGTAAATCTATTATATCAGATATTGGAATTGAAGTCGGTTGAGCCAGAATAGCACTATGAAACAAAATCTTCTTAAAAATTAGTGAATCAAGTTTAATAGATTTAATCGGAATTACAACAAGAACGATTGAACCTGGCGATGAAAGTACATTAACTAAAAATATAATTAAAATTAATCTTTTCATATAAATGAGTATAATAAATTTTAACCCTTTTAAAAAATCAGATTCAAATAGAAACTTTTTAATAAAATACTATTGAATGATTAAAGTTACAAGAAGTTAAAGTTTTAATTAAAATAATTGAAGTCTTACTGTAATATCATCAATAAAAAAAAAGATTAACTGTTAAAAGACTAATTATTTTTTAAAAGAATGATACTTGTTTGTTAATGCTGAATTACTTTTGGGGCCCTAAAATAATCGCTATCTTTTTTTGGCGCATTTTTTAATGCTTCTTTTTGAGTAATAGTGTGTTCTGCTTCGTCTTTTCTTAATACATTACGTTCGTTTGTCATGTATATTAATGGCTCAACATTATCTGTATCTAATTCGTTAAGCTTGCCTATGAAAGAAAGCATGCGATTAATGTCATTTAAAATTTCTGATTTTGACTCCTCATTAAATTCTAAGCGAGCCAGATGAGCAATTTCGTTAACTGTATTTATATCAATTTTATTTTCCATTAAATTTATCTAATTCTAATTTTATAAAGGTATAAACTTTCTCTTTAAGTTCGTTAATATTTTTTTCTGTCATCCCTTTTGTAATAATTGCATCGCCTACTATAATTTCTGGAAAGCCAGGCCGGCCATTACTTTTTAAAAAACCAAAATCTTCAAAAAACCACCAATTATTAAGGTTAACGCTTGGGATAATAGGCACTTGTTTTTCTATAGCTAATTTAAACGCTCCATTTTTAAATGAACCTAGCTTCCCCTTATCATGTATCGTTCCTTCGGGATATATAATAATACTTAGTCCCTCGTCTATTTTTTTTCCGGCATCAGAAAATGCTTTATGCGACCCAGTTATGCTTTTACGATTTACAGGAATATCTAAATAAACAAAAAAGTATTTAAATAATGGGATTTTTAGCAATTCTGCTTTAGCTATAAATGCCGCCGCATGATCAATGTAAAAGGGGCAAAAAAGAATATCTAAATAAGAGGTGTGATTCGAAACAATAATACAAGGAGAAGGTAGTTTATACTTTTTAGACTCATATCTTATTTTTGGATATAAAAATGCTCCGACACAGATGATTGCTGACCAAAGCCGTTTTAATTTAAATACTAGCGAAAATTGTTTTGTAATTAAAGTGAAGTAAAAAAACGGAAAAAGTATAAAGAATGGCAAACCAAAACAAATAACCAGCCAAATTTTCCATAAAAAAGAAAGTATAAATTTTAAAAAAATCATGGATTACAATTCAACTCCAATAAAATTATAATCAAAGATTTTAGTTTACTTGATTACCAAATATAAATATAATAAAAAGAATTATAAAAATATTAAAATGGAATAAAGCTTAATCCAATCATCATATTAAATCGCTGACTCGGAAGCCTTTCCCACTTATAGTAACGTTGATTTGCAATATTATTAAATCTAGCGAAAAAACTTAGGGTTTTTGTGTAACGATATTCAGCCTCTATGTTTCCATCAAAATAACCATTAAGTTGTTTATTTTCATTTTGACTTAATGCCCATTGTGATCCAACAAAAAACAAGTCGGCTTTTACAATAATTTTATTTCTTAAGTTATATGCACCTGTAAATGTTAAGAAAAAACTTGGCTTATGGTAAGCATATTTTAAATTTTTGGTTTTATATAAATTATAATCTCCTTTGACAATTAATTTTAATTTTTCATTCAGCTGATAGTTTATTTGACCGCTAATATTTAATAAAGAAGCATTATCGTAAACTACATTAAATCGGTTATACATTTTGTTTATATCATTATAATTAACAACAAAAAAGTGCAAACTATCAAATTGAGAATATGTGACTCTTGCATCGTATGATGCATTACTACTAAGATTACCCTTTAATCCTAAAAATAAATTATATTTATTATTTGTATTTGCATAGCTTAAAGTAGAGTCAATAAAAGGATTTTCGGTAGTTAATTGTTTAAAGCTATTTTTAATTAATCCTCCGTTTACTCCTGCATATGGAATAATAATATTTTCGTAAATATCATAGTTAAAGTTAATTTGCGGATAAAAATAAAATAGTGTCTTGTTGTTAAAATTGTTTATAGTTCCTGCCAAACCAACATTAGCTTTCCAATTACTTCCTTTTGCTTCAAAAGACGGGTTAACACTTATAATTAAATCATTGATAGTATCATTACTTTGTTTATGATTATAATAGTCGGTTAGTATATTTACATTTAATTTTTCTTTATTAATGAATAACGAAGATAAAGTATTTAACCTAATATTATTTTCACTTTCTTGATTTTGATTTTGCAAATTATAATAGTTTAGTAAAATCGAATAATTTACATGAGCGCTATCAGTATAATGACTTTGTAATTTTAATTTTGGTTCTATTAACTGATAGCGCTGTTTTGTATACGCATCTAAATCTTTTGATTTTAAGTCGTTAGAGTCTATATCAAATCCATAATAATGAATCACTCGTCTATCATAATTTATTTCTCCGCTTAAGGTGTGTTTTTTATAAAACTTTTTGCCAAATAAATCAATATTATTATTGCTATATCCACTATTACCTACCCCTTCAAGTTGAGCTGAACTTGATAAATGCTTAAAATGTGCGCCATAGTTATTGTCGCGTGATCGATTATTTGCGATCCAAAATTCGCCATAAGGAATGGTATAAATTGGTCCATACCCAAGTTTTAATAATGAATTATATAATTTAGGCAAGGGCTCATTCGCTAGCTTTGCTTCTTCAATTAATTGAACCTCATATTTAGGAAATAAAGGTACACTAGTAATTCCATATTTTATATTTGAAATTCTATTTACACTATCTTTAATTTCGGGTAAATCTATAAATTTAATTGCGTCTTTTATTGTTGGAACAAAACTACTTGTTGCTACAAAATTTAAATCATTTAAAACATTTTGTGCCAGTTGAACACCCCCAACAAAGAGAGATAAAATAATTGTTAATTGATACTTTATATGTTTATTCTGGGTCAAAAGTTTTATATTATTAATTTTTTCTTTTAATAAATTAGCTGTATTCATTTAATATTATTTTGGTTTTTGAATAGGCGCTGTTAATTCTGGCTCATTTAATTCTTCTGCCTCCATATCTAAATCATTAAATATATCGCTATCTCTTTTGGTTTGGCTAAACTCTAATTTCATTTGAGTGTTTTCTGAAGCGGGAACTGCTTTATTTATAATTTCTCGTTCAGCTTGACGCTCTTTCAAAGCAGCTAGTTTCTTTTTGGCTTCGTCTATATATTCTTGTTTTGATTTACTCTCTATTATTGTTTGTAAAATAACTTCGGCATCTACCTCATCGTTTTTTGCTAAATAAGTATCTGCGAATAACGCCATTGCTTTTGTATTCCAGTCGTCGTTACTATATTGATAGCTTATTAATTTAGTAAGTATTATTTCTACTTCATTATAATCCTCTTTGATAAAATAAATTTTACCTAAATAATAATATGCCTCAGCCCCAATAATACTTTTCGAAGTTTTAGTGATATTCTTAAATTCTATGATTGCATCATCGAATCTCGTAGTTTCGAATAGTGATTTTGCTTTTATATATTTTGCTTCGTCGATTTGTTGAGGAGTTAATTTCTCAGTTGCCAATACTTTATTGCACTCGTTAAGTGCGACTTCAAATTGATTTAAATTAAAAGAACATCTCATGGCACCAAGTTTCCCTGCGCTTATATTTGATGGAGTTTCTGCCACTTCCTGTAATTTAATAAACATAGGCAATGCTTTATCATATTTTTTATCTTTGTAGTATAAATAAGAAACTTTAGATAAAGCTACCTCAGAATAAATACTTCGTGGTTTTGAAATAATATATTCATAATTAGTAATTGCTTTATCAAATTGACTTTGACTATATAAGCATTCTGCATAACTATATCTGGCTTCTGAAATATATTTTCCATTAGGGAATTTTTTTATATAAGTTTCCCACTTATACATTGCTAGGTCGCAATTTTTTTGTGTGTAATAGGCATCGTATGCAGATATATAAGTTGCTTTTTCTATTTGATTTTCAGATAACGGACTGCCAACTGAGTTGAAGTAACTTTCCATATCTTCTAATTCGCCTTTTGATTCAAATATTTTTCTTATAGCTTCTAATACATCTTTTGCCTCATCACTTTTTCCATCCAGCTTAATAAATTTATCATAATATTCAAATGCTATATCATCTTCTTTTCGTCCATAATAAATATTACCTAATTGGGCATAACAATTATTTAAAAATGAAGAGTTGGTATAACTTTTTATTATTTTATTATAATATAAAATTGCATTATCCTCATCTTTTAAATTTCTATAATAAGTATCTGCAATCTGATTTAAAGCCGATGCCAAATAATTTGATGACGTAAATTCAGACTCTATAGTTTTTAATTCTATTATTTTTTCTTGATAATTTTTATTTAATCCATCGCATAAGGCCTTTTGATAATGGGCGTAATCATTATCTAATTTTTTATATTTAATTGCAATTTTATAAAATTCTGCGGCTTGTATAAAATCTCTATTCATAAAATAGCAATCTGCAGCACGAATAATAGCATCTATACTTTTGTAATCAAATGCTGCTTTAAAATATTCACTATAAGAATTAAAATCTTTGATTATATAGTGAAAATCAGAATCTATATTCTCATCTCCTTTTTTATTTTTATGTTTATAAAGTAAAAATTTTCTAAAAGATATATTTGAATTTGTATAATCATCTTTTCCTTTTCTTTGAAAATAAGCGTAACCTAATGAATAGTTACTTAAATTAAATTCAGGTAATTGAATAACACCTTCCATCAATTGAAACTTTTTCCAAAATTCTATGGCAGTTGAATAATCTCTTCTAATGTATGAAATTTCTCCTAACCAATATTGACTTAGGCTATTTAGTTTTAAATCAGAATTTTGAGCCAATGATTTTTTAAATTCTTTTTCAGCATTCTCTAAATCATTATTATTAAATAGAGCAACCGCTTTAAAATAAATTAATTTTTGATACGTTATTTTTAAAATTGGATCTACTTTACCTGTTTTTTCAATACTTTTTATGGCTAAATCGAAATTTTTGGTAGAAGAATAAACGTTAGTTAAAAAACTATAGCACTCCTCTTTTCTTGCTGATTCTGGATATTCTTTTAAATATTTAGTAAAACTTTTTTCGGCTTCGGCATATGGATTAAAGTCTAGTTCATAACTCAATTTTGCATACGAAAATAATGCATCTTCAGTAATTGTTTTATTAAAATCAATTTGATATGCATTATAAAATGCATTTTTTGCTTTTAATCGATCATTTATATTTATATAACAGTCTGCTAAATGATAGGCAGCATTTTGCGCTAAAGAATCTTTTGCATTAGTTATTTTTTCAAAGTATGGTATCGCCCTCATAAAATCTTTAGTCTTATAATAACAATAACCCAAGGCATAATTTCCTTTTAAACTTATGCCTGCCTTTAAATCATTTTTTTTAAAATATATTAATGCATTAACATAATCTTTTAAATTAAAATAACTTTCACCAATCATACGATTGATTTCAGTCTCTTTTTGAATATTGGTACTATCAGCTAATAATTTAGGTGCTTCTTTTACAACAGCTTCAAATTTATTTTCTATAAAATAAATCTGAGTAATGTAATAAGGGACCACGCTACCAAATGTTTCATTACCTACCAAACGATTAAATCCCTGTAAAGCAATTTCATAATTTTTTTCTTTGTATGCCAGATGAGAGTAGTAATAATTTGCCGGAAATGTATATTTATTGTCGATATCTTTAATTTCATAAAATTCAGATTTTGCTTTGACATCATCTTTTATTTGTAAATAAGAATAACCTCGCTTAAAGTAAAGTTCAGCTAACTGATCTTTGTCTAATTTGTAAATATCAACTTTACCAAAAAACTCAAGTGTTTCTTTATATTTCTTTTTTCTAAAGTTTGATTTTGCTAAATAAAAATAAGCTAAATTAATTTTTAAGCTTGAAATATTTTTTTCAATAAATTGCTTCATCATCCATTCACTATCTTTGTTAAATAGCTCTATTCCACATGCCGCAGAATAAAAAATAGCATTACTTTTCAAAATAGAGTTAGGATTTTCATTGGCAAATTCAATAAATTTCTTTTGCGCCGAACCATATAATTTTTTATCAAAAAGATCTAAACCTGAATTATAAAGTACATCTTTATCTGAATAAGCTTGGGTTTGTTGCGCTTTAATAAATAAATTAAGAAAAATCAAAAAAACTAAAAAGCTTATTTTTATATTAAAATTCATTAATTAAGTTTGAGAAAAATTTTATTTCAATAAATGTAGTTTTCTTTCTTCTTTTCTTCAATACTTAAGCAATTCAGTTATTAACGCGCCAATGTTGATATTGGAAAAATGTAATCGCCATATAAGGTTTCAAAGTATTTAACTTAGATTTTTGTTTCTATGAGTGAAATAATTAAATTTAATAAAGTAGCTATTTTTCAGGACGAAAGAACTGTTGTTGATAATTTAACCATAAATATAAATAAAGGTGAGTTTGTCTATTTATTAGGAAAAACAGGGAGTGGAAAAAGTAGTTTTCTCAAAACTATTTATGGTGATTTATCAGTAAATGTTGGAGAAGCAAAAGTATTTAATTTCGATTTAACGAATTTAAAACAAAAAGATATTCCTTTTTTAAGACGAAAATTAGGAATAGTATTTCAAGATTTTCAATTATTAGGAGATAGGTCAATTTTTGAAAATTTACGCTTTGTAATGAAAGCTACAGGTTGGAAAGAAGAGCCGAAAATTAAAGAAAGAATTTATACAGTAGCAAAACAAGTTAATTTAGAAGGTAAAGAAAATAAAATGCCTCACGAGCTTTCCGGTGGTGAACAGCAAAGGGTAAGTATTGCTAGAGCATTGGTAAATAACCCTGAATTAATTTTAGCCGATGAGCCAACCGGTAATTTAGATCCAGATTCATCCGAAGAAATTTTAATGATTTTAAAAGAGTTAAGTCAAAATGGCTGCGCAGTATTATTTGCTACTCACGACATGCTAGTGTATAATAAATTTAAAGCACGCACCTTGCTTTTCGAAAATGGAAAGGTTATTGAAAAAAATTAAATATTTTCGTACTCTTGTTTTACAAAAGCCATTAATTCCTCTATATAATCTGGGCTAAAATCAAATTTAATTCCTGCCGTTTCATAAATTTGAGGTATCGATTTAGTGTATCCTAATGCTAACGCTGCCTTATATTTTTCAACGGTAATTTTTGAATTTGTTTTATAGTTTCTCCAAACAGCTATGGCACCGAGTTGTGCAAACCCATATTCAATATAATAAAAAGGGACTTCATATAAATGTAATTGAACTTGCCATCGTCGTTTTAAATTATTTTCTAATCCATCATAATTAATTATCTGGCTACCAAAATCATTCATAATATTTTGCCATGACTCGTAACGATCTTTTAAAGAATGATTTGGGTTAAGATAAATCCAATGTTGAAATTTATCAATAGCAGCAATCCATGGTAAAGTATCCATTACACTTTCTAATTGCTGTCGTTTAGCACGTTTTAATTCTTCTTCAGAGTTAAAAAACACATCCCAGTGTTCCATGCTTATTAATTCCATACTCATACTGGCTAATTCTGCAACTTCACTTGGTGGCGATTTAAAATCTACTAATTCTAAATTAAAATTTAAAAAAGAATGAATTGCGTGTCCCCCCTCATGAACCATAGTCACTAAATCTCGGTGCAATCCAACAGCATTCATAAAAATAAAAGGAACATCTGTTTCATACAATGGGTATTGATAGCCACCTGGCGCTTTTCCTAATCTGCTTTCTAAATCAAGCCGATTTAACTTTTGCATAGTATCAATACATTCTCCAAAAAAAGGATCTATTTTATTAAAACATTTTATAGTTTTATCAATTAATTCTTGAGCTCCATCAAAAGGTTTTAAAGGGCTTAACCCATCTTCATCAACTGATGTATCCCAAGGACGATAATCTTCTAAATTTAATTTTTTTTTGCGCTTTCTGTCATTTTCATTAATTAATGGAACCACATGAAGCTTTACTGCCTCATGAAAATTTAAACAATCTTCTACTGAGTAATCAAAACGCGCAAGAAGTTGATGTTTATAATCACGGTAATTTTTAAAACCTGCATTTACTGAAACTTGATGGCGAAGCTGAATTAATTGAGAAAATAAATTATTTAATGCATCTTCGTCTTTAGAGCGTCTGTTTTGAACTAAATGATATACTTCTTCGCGAACTTTCCTATTTAAATCTTTTAAAAAGATAGCCGCCTTTTGTAATGTCATTTTTTCTCCTTTGTATTCAATACTTTGAGCACCGTTTATTTCTCCAAATTGCTGTTCAAGCTCTTGAAGTTTAGTATTTAAGGGGATATTCTCTTCGCGAAATAAATCAATACTGTTCTTAATCCCTCTTAAATAAATGCCGTAGCCTATTTTTGTTAATTGATGTATAAAAGGAGAATTGATTATTTTTTTATTTAAATCGTTTGCAACAGGCGTGATATTAGGTTCTATATTTTGAACAAAATCGTTAAATTTATTTCTTAGTTCTGTATTTGTTGTGTCACAAGTCATATTAATATAACGCCAAGCCATATTTTCACTTACAACCGCTCCAATTTCATTATAATCTAGTACCCATTTTTCGAGCTCGTTTTGCGAGTTAATTTCTCGCTGTTTTAATTCTTCAAAATATGGGGATAGTAATTCCCACGAAGTAATACTGAAGTCTGATTTAATAATTTGACGTTTCATCGATATTTTTTGTAATTAAAAGAAATAAATCTATTAATCAATTTTTACATTAGTGAAATTAAGTAAAAAAGTCTAATTTATTTTAAAGGTTAATATGGATAGTTTTTTTAAATAAAATATTAATCCTATTTATAAAATTAATAGAAAAAAAAATTCAATTGATTGAACTAATTAAAGAATGGCTCTAAATAACAGAAATAAACTTCCAGAAAGAATAATAGTAACAGGAAGTGTTAAAATCCATGTTAGCGCTATTGTTTTGATGGTTCCTTTTTGTAGATTCTTTAGACCTTTTTTTGCAACCATTGATCCGGCAATACCCGAAGAAAGCATATGAGTAGTTGAAACCGGAACCCCATAAGCAGAGGCCATACCAATTCCTATTGAAGCGACTAATTCAGCACTAGCGCCTTGAGCATAACTCATGTGTTGTTTACCTATTTTTTCACCAATTGTTTTTACTATTCTCTTCCATCCTACCATGGTGCCTAAACCTAAACATACCGAAATCAAAATGATAACCCAAGATGGGGCAAATTCAACAAGTTTTTTACTTTCTTTGATTTCTGTAATTAATGTTTTTTTATCTTTAGGACTGATTGCAAAATTTTGACTTTTTAATAGTTTCTCGGCCCCCTTAGTAATTTTTACAACATCTTTTCTTAATTCAGAGCGATTTTTTACAGCAATATCTGATGAAAAAATTGCATTCCCTATATTTTGATTAAAATGCGCTGAATGGATTTTAATTTGATGGTATTGTTTTTTCTCTTCTATCCCAAAACTAAAAGTATCGCTCTTTAAAATGATTGACTTGATTGAATTTATATGCGTATCCTCAGATTTCAGATTTATTGAATTATCTAAAGAAAATTGGCCTGGTAACACTGCTATTAAAATCATCATTAATAATCCAACCCCCTTTTGTCCATCATTTTGACCATGAAAAAAACTTACTAAGCCACAAGTTATCCATAACAATAATCTAATCCAAATAGGGGGCAATTTACCTGGTATTGGCTCTTTATAAATCACTTCATTTTTTATTACTCTCTTTAATAAAAACATCATCAAAATCGCTACAGAAAACCCTGCAAAAGGAGAAATTAATAGGGCTAATCCAGTATCTTTTGCTTTATCCCAATTTACAGCATTTAAACCGTAATCTCCTGGTAAAAAATAAAAAGCCAAACCAATACCCAAAATAGAACCAATTATTGTATGAGAACTAGAAGATGGAATACCAAAATACCAAGTTCCAAAATTCCAAATAATAGCACTAAGCAATAAAGCCAAAATCATTGCAATTCCATGATAAGGATTTGTGTCCACTAAGACATCCATTGGTAATAAATTTACTATGCCCATAGCGACAGTTATACCCCCTAACATAACACCTGCAAAGTTTAATAAACCACTATAAACAACTGCTAACGTTGGCTTCATAGAGTTAGTGTAGATAACTGTTGCAACTGCATTTGCAGTATCATGAAACCCATTAATGAATTCAAAAAAACAAGCACATAAAAGACAAATAATTAATAATATGGTAAGCGCTGTATCTAGTCCAAACATAAAAATTTTTAATAAAATTACACTATTTTATCCTACCGATTGTTACGTTAATGTTATTTGTTAAAAGTTAACTTGCGCTTGCAAACGCAATAAATTTCCCACTTGTAAGTTATTTTTTAATCCTCCATCTTCATATCTTCTTGAAGACATAGTGTACATAACCACTAATTCAAAATTTTTACTTGGTTGCCATTCAAAGCCAAATTCATTTTCGTGCACAACATAACTTCTTGAATCCTTTTCATGTTTTTTTCCACCCGAATAGTATTGAGTTCTGATAAAAGGGAAAAGAATTTGTTTTTTTAATTTTACCATGTAATTAAATGTAATGTATCCTCCCTTAAGTGGTCTTTCTTCAATAGCATTAGTAATTTTATTATACTCTGGCCCTATTCCGATATTATATTCTGCCGTAAATCCAAAAGGTTTTGGATAAAGCACAAGGCTAGCTGCTGCCCTATGATCTAGATAATTTAAATCGGACTTTGTTTTAACGCCCGGAGTAATCTGATCTTTAGGTATTAAATAATTACCGGTAAAGCCTTGTACAGCAGGTTCAATTATTTGAGAACCAATTTCTAACGGATAGCAAATCCTAGCCACTATATGAAACTCATTATTTAATTCAGGTTTATTGGCTGTTTGGCCATTATAAGCACCTAAACCAAAAACACCATAATCTCCAGAGCCTTTGTAATTCTCTCTTACCAACATTAAAAAACGATCTCTAATTTTTTTAGGTGCCCAATAAAAAAATACACCAATATCACGCTCATTTGATACTGCACTGTTAAGCGCATCATTTCGATCCAGTGGTAGCCTATTTTGACTAGATTGCATGTTCTCAAAACCAAACGGTACTTTACTTTGCCCTATTCTAATCCGAAACTCATTTTCTGCATCTAACCCTATATCGAAATAAGCATCTCTAATTTGAGCAAAATGTAATCCATTTGTTGAGGCAGAACTAGCAAAGTCTGGCTGAATATAAAAATACACCTGTTTACTTAATTGCCCAAAGTAAATGAAACGAATGCGCCTAAAAAAGAAACCTCCATTCCCACCCCAACTCTTATCACATTGCTCACAACCAAGTTGATTATTGGTTTCAAATAAACGATTATAACGGGCTTGTGCATAACCTCTTATGGTAAAGGATTCATACCAAAGCTTTTTCTTTTCTTCAAAAGGTAATTTTTCACCATTAATGCTTAAAGTTTTTATTGACAAACTATCTTGAGCGTTAATCGAAAATTGTTGTAATAAAACAAAAATTAAATTTAATGTTATTATTTTGTACATAAAGTAAATTTTATGTAAAAAAAAATATCTTAAATAAACTCTAAGTAAATCTAATGTTATGTAATTGTTAAAAGAAATTATCGGCAAACCTATATGATAGATATTTACAAGATGTTTATCTTAAAAATAAATATTATTTAGATGCTTAAAAACTCAAGCTAATAAATTAACTTACCCTAAAAATAGTTTAATTGGTTCCAAGTACTTTAAATAATTCGTCTAGTCTTGGTGTTAAAATAATTTCAGTTCTTCTATTTTTCTTTCGTGCTTCGGCTGTTTTAGAGTTTTCTATTGGCGAAAATTCTCCGCGCCCAGCAGAGGTAATTCTTTGAGCATCAATTTTTGCATTATCTAGCATTATTTTTGTAACTGATGTGGCTCTCATCACACTCAAATCCCAATTGTCTTTAATTTCGCCAAGACCTTTCATAGGCACATCATCTGTATGACCTTCAACTACTACATTAATTTCTGGATTTTGTTCTAAAACTTTTGCTACATTTTTTAAAGCCTCAACTCCTTTAATTTCCACATTAATTTTTCCACTCGCAAATAATAAACTTTCGTCTAAACTTACATACACCTTACCATTTTTTTGGGTAATAGTTAGTCCTTTATTTTCAAAATTAAACAACGCATCACTTAATTTTTTTCTTAAATCAGCAACTGCTTTATCTTTATTTTTTAATATTTCCTCCAGCTCATTTACTCTAATCTCACGTTTTTTTAATTCCTCGCCTAATGTTTCTAACTCCTTTTGTTGAGAATTTAAACGTGTTTCAAAATTTCGCAAAACATCTTGACGCTTCAATAACTCTTCCTGGGTAATCTGTAAATCATTACTTAGTTTAGCATTATCTTTTTCTCCGCTACTAATTAATTTATTTAAACGAGTCATTAATTTTTCATTTAAAGCGTTCACTTTTTCAAACTTTAAACTTAAACTTCTTAAACTAGAACCAATAATTGTGGTGTCTTTTTGTAAAATCAATAGAAGTTTTTGATCTTTTGCATTTTGCTCATTTAGCTCTGCAAACTTAGCCTCAACTTCTTGTGCCGCTTTTTTAATTGACGATAGCTCGCTTTCACAACTTTTTAGCTTTAACTTAGATTCCTCTAATAACTTAGCAGGAACGCAAGAGCTTATGGCAGCAATTACTAAAATGTAAAGAATAGGTTTATATTTTATCATACTTTAAAATTATAAAATTGAATAGTTGATATAAAGCAGAATAAAAATGTTTATTAACAATGAAATTAACTTTAAGTAAAGGTCAATTTATTTATACTCAATAAACCAATTAATTTAAATGGTGTACTAGTCTTTCATAATTCTGTAAACTCCTTGCTTATTATCGTTAGATATTTTCAAAAAATAAACCCCATTGTTTAATGAAGCTAAATTTAAATGATCTTTAATTTCTGTTTTGTTAAAATAATTTGTTTGAAAAACAATTTCACCAAGTAAATTACTAACCTTCAAATTTGTGATTGTTTCTGAATTTAAATTTCCAACAGCAAAATTAAAATCATTTTTAAATGGATTTGGCCATACACTCAATCCAATAGGATTATTACGAGATAAATTATAAATCTTCACATCTCCATTTCCAGGATTGGCGGTAGAAATAGTAAAATTATTGTTACCAATATCATAAAATACATTGCCAATACTTTCAATTTTAATGCGGCAGCTATTATTTGTAGCAGCCAATGTTGGAACTAAAATAAGTTCTGTTCCATCATTTGGAGTTGAATTTACCAAAACACCATAAGTATTTCCGCTATTATACGAAATTAATATTCTAACCGAATCACAAGCTATTGGTGCTTGATCTGTACCACCTAAATCCCATGTAATTGTTTGAAGAGTATTAACATTCCATAATATATTTGATATATCTGGATAAGTAACAAGAAAAGGGCCTAAATTGTCAATAGTAATATTACTAATGCCATAACAAACTCCGCCGCCACCCATTTTATTATCTCTAGCAGTTAATCTAAACTGCAAAGTTTGAGAAGTGGTAGGTAAATATTCTCCTTGAGTTGAAGTGTAATTTCCTGAAGCCACAACACTTACTTTTGGAAAATAACGAATAGGGCTAGTTATTGGAGAATATGAACGAAAATATGGCCTACTACCCGAATTCCATGAGCTAGCAGTTATCCCTGGATCAGTTTCTTCCCATGAATAAGTAAGGGAATCAATATCTGGATCAATAGCACTTCCTTTTAAAACAAAAGGGGTAGAAATAGGAATGGTATAGTCAACTGTTCCTGAAACTAATGGGGCATTATTACCTGTGGTAGAAGTTATTGCACAAGAATTTCCTGAGCCCTTGGTAAAATTAACTATTTCATCAAAACTAATTGCATGAAAATATGGAATACTATTGTTACCTAAATTATCACTTGAACCACAAATGCCAGCATATGCCATAATAGTAATACCACTTCCTGGTTCAACAGCAGTGGCGGCATTTCTATTTCCATTACAAGAGCCTGTGCCTGCATTAAAAGTATGACTCCCACCAAATTGATGCCCTATTTCGTGAGCAACATAATCAATATCGTATGGATCTCCAACTGGACTTGGGCTTCCGGTTATTCCCTTGGCTTTATTATTATTATTACAAACTCCAAAAACAGCTAAGCCTCCACCGCCAGTACTAAATGTGTGGCCAATATCATAATTAACTGCTCCTATATTTGCATTTATTACTAATTGACTTTTATTAAGCAATGAATTCGGATTGTTATTATCATTTGTTGTAAAAGAATTAGATGCAGCACTAGGATAAAGCACTAAAGTTGTGGTAGGAACCAACATTAATCTAACTGAAATTTCTTTCTCAAAAACACCATCTACTCTATTGAGACTTGTAACTACCTTTGCAAGTGTTTGAGCTATTGTTGGAGCAGCTAATCCTGTTGAAGCATTTGCATATTGTTTTGTACAAGCAATTACTAATCTGTATGAACGTAACTCTTCGCCTACACAAATTGCAGGAGTTACCACATTTGATTTAAAACTTGTTTTAGAGGGCTCTGGTTTAGGTGCTTTTTTTTGATAGTTGCCTTCAAATAATAATTCAGCCTCAGGTAATATTTGAGAAGGATCTTTTTTGAAATCAGTTGTATAATAAACGATATAATCTTGAGTGTTTCCTATACAATAAGGATCTATAAAAAAATCCCCATTAATTGATAAAATCATTCCATGAAATCCAAATTCAGTTAAATCTAATTTTCCATTTGCGTAAGGGTCATCTATCCCTTTTACACTGTATGTTTTAATATTAGGAAATGCTTCTGATAATTCTGGCATCATGATCGGACTTTCAACTACCTTAAATTTTTGAATTGTTCCGTTTGGTAATGGCAAATTAATAATGCAATTACTCAAACTTAAAGGTGTATTTATTTCTTGAGGTGCAGAAAATAATTTATAATTTAAGTTAGAATTAATTAAATTAAAAGTGGCATATTTTTGAGGTATTATCTGTCGTTTCCCACTAATAAAAATTTTCGATTCTTGATTGGCCTTCCAAAAATTATTATGGTCATTTTGAGCTTCAATATTAAATTGAAAGCATAAAGAAAGAAATAAAATAAATAAAAAAATTTTCTTCATAAATTGATATAAATATAATAAATAGTTCTTATTGTCTTCTGTCAATACCCCACATCATTTTATTTCGGAGGGTGCTAAAAAAATGCTGCCCTTCTAATGCAATTAAATTGAGTCTGAAATCAGCTTTTTTAATTGTTATTTGAGAGCCTGTAGGTATTTGGGCGCTTCGTGAATCAAGTGAAATATTAAAATTATCACTACGTCCACTTACTTTAAAACTAATTTGTTTATTATTTGAAATTACAATAGGTCTCACTGTTAAATTATGAGGGGCAATCGGTGTGATAATAAAATTATCTGAATCTGGTGTCATAATTGGTCCGCCACAACTCAATGAGTAGGCGGTAGAGCCAGTTGGGGTAGCAACAATCAATCCGTCAGCAAAATAAGAATTTAAAAACACACCATCAATGTAAGTATCTATATTTATCATGGCACTACTATCTTTTTTGTGAATAGTAAATTCGTTTAAGGCATAATTTACTTCACCGAAACAATCATTACAGCCTGAAATCTCAATCAACTCTCTTTTATCGAGCGTAAATTTTTCTTTTAACAAAAGCTGGATTGATTTTTTTAAATCGTTAGTATTAACCGATGCTAAAAATCCCAATCTACCTGTATTTACCCCTAGTAATGGAACTCCTGATTTTCTGACTAGCTCAATAGTTTCTAATAAAGTTCCGTCTCCTCCTAAAGAAATAACATAAGATGCTTTTACTATTAACTCTTCAGCATTCGAAAAAGTTTTTAAACTTAACTTAAATTGATACGTTTTTTTTATAAACTCGTAATAGGGTTCAAAAATAATTAAATCAACTCCTTCGTCTTTCAATAATCGATGTATATCTTCAATATAATTGGAATGGTCATGATTTGAAGAACGTGAATATATGGCTATAATCATTAAACAAAGATAAGAAATATTTTATTCCTCAATTCGAATGATTTTTTCTTCAATTTTTACCATTTTACCAATAGGATATATAAAGTCTTGTAAATTATTTTCAATTAGTAAATCTTTTATTTCTTTAATGCACAAGGGATTAGCCGAAAATAAAATACCGCCATTTGTTTGAGGGTCGGGTAAAATTGTAAAAGCTTCGGCTATATTTATGCTTTTTGAGAAATTAATATTTTTGTTGTATGCATTCCAGTTGCGATAAGTGGCATCTGGAATACAGCTTTTAGAAATATAATAGGGCAGTGAGTCAATTTTTGGTATACTTTTATAATTTAATTCGGCAGTTAGATTACTTCCATCTGCCATCTCTATTAAATGTCCGATTAAACCAAATCCAGTTACATCTGTCATGGCACTTAACCCATTTATTTTCGCCAATTTTTCTCCAATAAAATTAAGTTGAGTTAATTGCTTGATTAACAAAATTTCATCTTCAGGCCTCAGTAATTGTTTTTTTTGTGCTGTAGACAAAATACCAACTCCAATTGGTTTAGTTATGAAAAGTAGATCGTTTAAATTTGCACTGTTATTTTTTTTGATTTGGCTAATGTCTATTAATCCATTGACCGAAAGGCCAAACATAGGCTCAAGAGTGTCAATACTATGCCCACCAGCTAAAGCAATACCCGCTTCTAAACATATTGCTCTTGCCCCTTCAAGTACTTGGTTTGCTAATTCAGCAGATAATTTATTTATAGGCCAGCCTAAAATTGCTAATGCCAAAGTGGGCTTTCCTCCCATAGCATAAACATCACTAATTGCATTGGCTGCGGCAATTCGGCCAAAGTCATAGGCATCATCAACTATCGGCATAAAAAAATCAGTAGTTGCGATTAATGCCCTTCCATTTCCTAAGTCATATATTGCAGCATCATCATTACTGAGGTTTCCAACTAATAACTTCTCATTAACTGGTGTTTTTATCTGACTATGAATGATTTCTTTCAATGCCGATGGGTCTATTTTACTGCCGCATCCTGAACCGCGAGCATATTGGGTGAGCAAAATTTTAAGTTTTTTTTCTAACATATTTAATTAAATCTTCTGCGTTTAAATGTGCTTGGGTTGTATTATAAAACAGTTGAGTTATTTCGTTTTCGATATTGTTACGTTTGGCCCTACCTTTTAAATACTGTTTATCATAATATTTTAACAATTCGCTAAAACAACTTTTAATATCATTTTCTAATAAAAAATTAATTGCTTGTTTTGTTTCGAGTCCGCCTAATTTTTTTTTTATTCGGATAATGGCATTAATTAATTTTTCTTTTTCAAATTTTCCATAACCCTCAATAATATGATTTAGCCTTAATTCGAAAGGAACAGTCAAAAATAATATAGGAGAGCTGCGCATAAGTTTAAAAAATGGCGTTGGGATATTAACTTGCCCAATGCGCTGACTCTCGTCTTCAATCCATATAGAATTTTTTGGGTAGCTCAAGTTTAATTTAAATAAATCGAAAGCCAATAAGTTTTCGAAATATTCTTGAGAAGGCTGTGGAACTAAATTTAGGTTTCCAAAAGCAGAGCCTTTATGTTCAGCTAATTTTTCTAAATCAATAACAGGCTCATTTTGTTTTTTTAATTCCTGTATAATTCCGGTTTTATTGCTACCAGTATAACCACTAATGATATTTAATTGATATTCATTTTCAAATTGTTGAAGAGCCCATGTTCGATACGATTTATAGCCCCCAATTATTAAATTAACTTTAAAGCCATATAAATCAAAAAGCCAAGCCATTGAAGAACTTCGCATCCCCCCCCTCCAACAGTAAATACTAATTTCTTTTAAATCAAATTTATTATGTAGTAAAATGCTTTCGGTGTTTTCTATTAGGTGAACAGTTTTTTTTCCAAAAAATTCTAATCCTATTTTTATTGCTTTTTCCCTACTTTCTTTCTTATATACAGTACCAATAATTTTTCTTTCTTCATCTGAAAAAATAGGTAATGATTTTGCTCCGGGAATATGAGCGTAATTATATTCAGATGGGCTTCGAACATCAAATAGAATTGTTTTATCTAATTTTAAAAAAAAATCATTTATGTTGATTTTATCAATGGGCATAAAATATGCAAATATGCAAATTATTAAACAATTATATTATCAAGATAAGTTTAGTTCATGATATATCATAATTATAAAAATACTCTATCAAAAAAGGAAATAGAAATAATTAAATTTTAACTAATTTTGAATAATGAGTGTTAAATTTAAAAATATTTACCAAGAAATTTTTGCATGGATAGGATTTTTAGTATTTCAATTTATATTATTCTTTTCTTTAGAGCCATTAATTATTGAATCTAAAATTAATTCAGTATACCTGGTTTATTTATTTACAAATTGCTTATTAATTGCTTTTTTTTATTTACACAATTACTTTTTACTACCAAAATTTTTTTTTACAAAAAAATATAGTCTCTACTATTTTTTTATCTTTTTTTATTTGTTTATGATGATTTTAATTTTATCGGCTAACAAATCTTTTAATCCATTTCTTAATCAAAATTTTCATAAACCTATTCTTGCATTTAACTTGGCTATTATTATTCGATTTACCATTATTTATTTATTATCTTTTTTTATAGCGATAAATAATCGAAAAAAACAGCTCGAAAAAATAAAAGTAAATTTAGAATTACATTATCTAAAAATACAGATTAATCCTCATTTTTTATTTAACACTCTAAATAACATTTATTCATTAGTCATCACAAAGTCTGATTTAGCAGCAGAATCTATAACAAGATTATCTAATATTATGAGATATATGATTAAAAATACAAATCAAGATTTTGTATTAGTTGAAAACGAAATAAATTTTATTAAATCATATATTGAATTAGAAAAGTTGAGATTAAATGATTTTGTTCGCTTAACTATTTTTATTAATGGTAATTTTTCGAATAAAAAAATTGCACCTATGCTCTTTTTACCTTTTATAGAAAATGTATTTAAACATGGCGTATGTAATAGTACCCCATCAAATATTAATATTAAAATTAATTTAGAAGAAGATAATTTAATATTTGAAGTAACTAATACAAAAGTTCAAACTATCAGCAAATTAGCAAGTGGTTTTGGTATAGAAAATATTAAATTACGCTTAAACTTATTATATCCTGAAAATCATCTTTTGATAATTAATAACGATGAGAAAAGGCATCAAATCTTACTGAAATTAAAAATAAATGATTAATTGCATTATACTTGACGATGAGCCATTGGCTGTTATTATTGTAGAAGAATTTTTAAATAAAATACCGTATTTAAACCTCCTTAAAACATTCACAAATTCAAAAGAGGCATCGGAATATTTAAAAACTAATCCAGTAGATTTAGTTTTTTTAGATATTGAAATGCCTCAAATAAGTGGTTTAGATTTTTGTAAAAAATATTGTCAGAATAAGATAGTTATATTTACAACTGCCTATAGTAACTATGCTTTGTTAGGTTACGAATTAAATATTTTAGATTATTTATTAAAACCAATAGAACTTAATAGATTTTTAATTGCTTGTGAAAAAGCTAGACAGAAGTATGATTTTATTAATCTAATAAAAAATAATAAAGAACCAACTTTAATATTAAAATCAGGCTATCAATTAATTCGAATTATAATAAAAGATATTATATACGTAGAAGCTTATGACGATTATGTAAAGGTTTTTACTGAAAAAAATGAACCTGTTCTAACAAAATTAACAATGAATGCTATATTAAAACAATTAGAAAATTATGGATTTGTAAGAGTGCACCGATCTTTTATTATTTCAAAAAATAGAATTAAGTCTTATAATAAAAAATATATAAAAATATCCAAAATAAATATTCCTATTGGTAAAAATTATAGAGATAATTTTTTATTATCGAACTCATTTTAAAGGCAATTTATTTATTGATTAAATAATAAGATACTTACATAATCGTACTTTAAATTTAATTATTTAAATTTTTGCTTTACAAAAACTTCCATATTAAGCCTAACCCAATTATTTGTTCATATTGTATTCTTGGTCCAAACCCTTTTACGCCATCTTTAATAATTGGCACCATGATATCATCGTCATAAATCAGGTGAGTGTTTATATTAAATGATAGGTATTTAAAAAGTTGAAAATTAGCCCCAGTTATCCATATTATATCTATATTTTGTGGATTTTGAGTAAAATTGCTAAACAATTCTAAATTATTCTCAAACATTAAATTTCCTTTGAATTGTTTTTTAAATTTTAATTTAAGATAAGCTCCTATTTCGATCCTATATTTTTGTGCTCGCTCGATCATATACTTATCAGCGTCGTATTTAGCTGGTTGTAGTCCAAAAAATCCTTGATCTGCCAATATTGTGCTATTAACTATTGTTGATTTAATAGATAATGGGGCCATAAAAAGAGTAAAAATTTTTGATGGTTTATAGTCTAGTCCGAGGGCAGAAACAAAATAAGCTGGCGCTAAAAAATCTGATATAACTGTCGAATCGTCTGGGTAATAATAACCTTTGGCAAAACCCGTTTTAAAATCTATTAATGCAGAATAATTCAAATTATGATACAGACTTTTATCGATTTTTGATGTGAATTGCTGTTGGTCATCATTTTTCCACCACTTTAGATTATCTCCTTGTTTCATTAAGCCAAAATGTAAACTTAGATCATTATCCATTGTAAGTTTTTTTGATTTGTAATCTAAAGACATAATAACTTTTCCAACAAGAGAAATATTATTTTGACCACCTGCAACCCAATTGTTTAAAAAAATTTGTGTGCCATCAAAAAAAAATCTACCAGACAAGTGCCATGGATTAATCTGAACATAAACCGGCTTTTCATACCTTTTTATTTGTTTATTTAATGAATCAATAATTTTCACTATAGAATCTCTATACAATTTTGATATTTGATTTTTTTTCTTCAACTCTGTAAGTATAGATGATGAGTCAAGTTGAGAAAAGGTGGAGTTGTATAGAAATAAAAAAGTAAAAAAAATAATAATTTTATTCACAGATAAATTCATAAAGTTAAATATATAAAATAATTTT
>SYAL01000050.1 GCA_005787585.1 Bacteroidota bacterium | reverse complement strand
GAGTTTCCCATTATAATGTCTTCTGCAAATACTTCATTAGCAAATACTTCAATTTTATCTACCAAAACTGTTTCGATTTGATCACAAATATATTTTTGTACTAAATCAAAAAATCTAGCCGAATCATTTCTCTTTGTTGGATCATAGCTTAATAAATCATTATTTTTTTTATGAAAAGTAGTAAATTCAAAAAAGTTCATTCCAATATCAAAATTGGTTTCGTTTAAGGTTATACCAGCAAAATGGGCACCCCAATTAGGTGCAGGATTAATTATTGCAATTTTATGCTTTTTTGATAATTCAAGCCCACTAACTAATGCAGCAGTATTATTTCCGTAAACTATAAAATCAAAAGTATTCATAATATCACTATTTTGTTTTTTTTATATTCACAAAAATTTCCGATCCTAAATTTGGCAAATACCTTTCCATTTTATAAAATCCATTTAACATTTGTTCGGTTATTAAATCAGCATTTATCATATCTTGCATTTGCTGATGAGTAAATGGTTTAAAAGAGTAAGACCCACTTTCTATTACAGTAAATCCATTATTTTCAACGGTTTCTTTTAAAAGACTAATATTAAAATTCGTATGTTGTTGAAATTGAATATTGCTATCAGACTTCTGAAATTCTGATTTTATTAAGCCCATTTCTACAGCCAATAATCGGTGAAATGAACTTGCATTTGGAACATTAAAATGAATAATTGTATCTTCTGTAGCAATATCATATAGGGCTTTAAAAAAGATTGATTGATTAGGAATTTCATGTAATAATGAACTCACTAAAATAAAATTAAATTTTTTACCTATTATTTGTGATAAAGAATTTTCTAATAGTTCTTTAATTACTATTACATTTTTATTTTTTGCTTTTTCAATGTCTTTTATCGCTTTGTTGTAAAACATTTCAGCGGGTTCAATTACAGTTATGCAATCATATGAACTAAAATCTAAAAAAATTGATTCTAATCCACAACCAACCTCTAAAATATTTTGATGATTATACTTATTCAATAACTCAATTAACTTCTTTTTTCTGAACGAAACCTGATATTTTTCGTAAGGTTGATTTGAATATTGTTTTTGATAATCTGATAAGTTTCTATTCATATACTTTTTGATAGGTAAGTTTTGGAGAAATAGTAAATCCCAAATTCTCCTTAAAAGTTGCTACACCAAAATTTTGACTTCCTTTTAATGAGGACGTTCCTGCATCAATTAGTTTAAAATGTTTTTGTTGAGCAAAATTATATATGCCATTTGCTAAAAATACAACAGGACTATATTGTTCAAAACCTTGTTTATCTCCCCAATAAAACACATATAAAACATTATTGTTTAATTTGATACAAACACTTGCTGCTAAACACTTTCCTTGCTGTGTAGATTTAAAAAAATAAACGTTTTCTTGAAAAACATTATACATTTCTATAATTTGTTCAAAAGTCATCGAAACTTTATAACCTTTTCCTTCTCGATTTTCTTTTATTGTTTGATAAACTTCTATTATGTCTGGTTTAGAATAAACCTGCTCAAATATAAAATTCTCTCTCTCACATTTATTTAATCGTTTCTTGTTATTACGCATCATTTTCTCAACCAATGGCTTACCATCTACTATCAAAGAATGATTAATCTCTTGATTACTGATAATAAAACCTTCATTTAAATAAATATTCAATAAAGAAGATTCATTATGTAAATGGTGCGAAAAAGGTCTCGAAATAATTTCAATTTTTTTTGCACCTAATTTTTCAAAATATACAAGTAACTCTTTAACACAACTATTTTTTATTTTTAAATCCAAATCTTCTTTAAAACTAATATTACCATAAGTTCCTCGATAAGGTGATCGGTAATACCCTGGCTCAATTTCAGTAAAATGACAAATACCAATCAATTTTTCTTCAAATAATAAAGAAAAATAAAAAGAAGTTTTTGTTTTATATAATTTATAAAATTCTGGCTGATTGAAAAAATCACACCAATTGGGAATTTCATCTGGAATTAAAGACTTTATAATTATACTCATTTTGGATAAACTTCTTTGAATTTATCATAACTTCTTATATAATCTTCTTCATTATAATTAGTACTAGCAAATACTAATTGAACTGATGAATGAGAATACTGCATTGTATGCCAGCAGTTTGGTGGTACATATAACCCTATGTTTGGCTTATCTAAAGTATAAATTTGCTTTTCTCCGTCTGGTAATTCTATATTCACAATTATTCTACCCGCAACAGCAATTAATACTTGCTCAGTTTTATAATGCGCGTGCCTTCCTCTAACTACTTCTTCAGGAGTGTAAAATGTCCAAAATATACGCTCAGATTTAAATGGAACATAATTTATTCCTTCATTCACTGAAATATATCCTATATCACCAGCCCCAAGCTTTCTAAAATGAATTATATATGGCTTTGTCATTTGTTTATGTTTTATAAAATTAAATAAAAAAATTAAAGAATAAACTAAACTATTATTTTTTAAACGCTTTTATGGTTTTTTATAAAATCAACTCAATTCTTAATTTTGCTTTTTAACTGTTTTTAAATTCAACAAATTCATCGAATTATTTCCTAAGCCTTTTATTTTATGGCTCACTAACCTTACTACCTCATCATAATATAACGGAATAATCACCGCATCATCTATTATTAATTGATCCATTTTTTGATATAAATTTATTTTTTTTAATTCATCATTCTCCTTCAAAGCATTTTCATACAAACTATCAAATCTCACATTATTATAATGAAAAAAATTAACCCCTTGAGGTGAGAAATTTTTACTGTAAAATAAACTCATAAAGTTTTCTTCATCGGCATAATCACTATACCACGACTTTTTAAATAAATTATACTCACAATTATTAACGGCCTGTCTTAATACCGAAGACTTTTCTACGCTAATTTGAATACGAATATTATTCTCAGCTAATTGCGATTGTATAAACTCAGCCTGCTCTTTATAAACATCTGTTGTATGCATTATTAATTCAGGCAACCCAATCCCGTTCTTAAATCCCGCTTCAGCAAGTAATTTTTGAACCATTTCTGGATCATAATTGTACCCCTTTACAAATTTTGGATTATAACTTTTTAGTCCTTTAGGAATAAATCCTGCATGCGCAGCTTCTCCAATATTATTTCTTAAATACTTAACTAATTTGTTTCGATCAAATGCATAATTAATAGCTTGTCTAATTGCTTTTAATTTTAAAGGTGAATTTATAACTACAGGATTTTTTTCATCTACTAATATTCCAATATAATCTGTTTTCAAAAAAGTTTGTTTTTGAAGGAAAAACTTCTTCTTGTATAATTCTCTTAGTTCACCTTGCTTATCCAAAACTTCATTGGTATTAAATGCATCGGCTCCACTTAACATATCAAATTTTCCATTTAATAATTCCATAAAAGATGTTTCTCGATCTTTTATAAATGATACAGTTAAAGCATCTAAATATGGTAAACGTTTTTGATTAGAATCACGCTCAAAATAATTTTCATTTTTTAGTAATATTAGTTTTGTTCCTTCATCCCACGCCTTAAAAGTAAAAGGCCCTGTACCGACAGGATTTTTTCTGAAATCTTGTGTATACATATCAATCGCTTCGTATGGTATCACACTAAAAAATTTCATCGTCAAAATACTTAAAAAAGAACTGAAAGGTTTTTTTAAATAAACTTTTAGAATAGTATCATTTATTGCAATAAACCCTTTATAATTTGATTTCTCGCTTCTATCAATAACCTCTATTAAGCTTATAGCACTACTCACTTTGCTGTCGTACAACCTTTCGAAACTAAACACAAAATCTTTGGCTATTACTTTTCTGCCTTTACCTTTTTCGAAACATAAATTATCATGAAAATAAACATCTTTTCTTAAGTAAAAACTGTATACTAATCCATCTTCACTTAAATCATAACTTCTAGCAATACATGGTCTTATGACCATACTATCATCTAATTGAACCAATCCATTAAATATCTGATTAACTGGCCATATGTTTTCGAAATTACTCGCAGCTGCTGGGTCTAAAGATGATAACCCATTCATTTCATTATAATTAAAAATAGTTCGGATATCCTTAATTTTATCTTCGTTATTACACGAAAACAATAAACAAATTACAATCGAAACAATCCATAATATATTCCTAGTCATAATACAAATATGCAACTACTTAAAACTAAAAAAAACTAGAAATGAAATCAATTATACACAAAAAGATGTGAGATGTTTAAGGATTTACACCTTCTTTTTCGACTACTTTGTCTACAGGGTCAAAATTAAAACTTAAAGTTATACGCCAAGTATTCTGTAATGGATTTTGTAAACTTGTTGGGATTAAATATGAACCATCAATATTTATAACTTTAAACTTAAATCCTATTCCCATTGTAAAAAATTGCCGGCTCCCTTTTGTAATTGATTCATGAAAATAACCACTTCTAACAAAAAAAGTTTTATCGTAAGCATACTCCAATCCTGTGGAAACATTTATTTCTTTCATTTCTTCCGAAAATCCTCCAGGAGCATCATTAAACGATTGCAAAATAGCTGCAGTAACACCAACGTTTGGATCTTTTCCTAATGCGATTTTTTGTTTTCCTGTAATTGGGTCAATCAAAATTTCTTGTTGACCATTTGAGGTAATGGTGGTTTGATATATAGGTGGTGTTGGAACTAGTAATTTATTAAAATCTAAATAAACTCCAAAAGTATTATAATCATCAATATCTGTTTTCAAACCTCCCCCTAATCTAATGTTCATCGGAATAAAATTCTGATCATTTGAATATTTTATTTTAGCTCCAACATTAGTTATAGCTAATCCTAATGTTGCCGATGCTTTTTTATCTGATAAATTAAATTTTTCGCTTTTAAAAAACATACTTAAATCTACAGCAAAAGTACTTGCAGATGCCCCAGAACCACCATTAAATGGGACTTTACTAATACCCGAATTTATGTATCGTGAAGCTACACCCAATGCAAAATATTTAGATAGCTTTTGAGTAAAAGCAAAATCAAGAGCAAATTCATTCGGTCTAAAATCACTCGTTTTTTGTCCGGAACTATTAGTTAATTCAATATTTCCTAAACTAAAATAACGCAATGATCCTCCCATAGTTTGTTTTGCATTTAATTTAACGTATCCAGCCAAATAAGACATGTTGATATCGGGAACTAATAACCTTAACCAAGGTGTAACTGTAAAGCCAAGCCCAAACTTCTTATCAGAAAATGCCAATTTACTACTATTCCAATGTATGGAATTTACATCCGGGTCAGAAGCTACACCTACATCTCCCATTGCTCCTTGCTTACTATCTGGGCTAATCATTAAAAATGGTACTGCTGTAGTAATAGGGTTTATGGTCCCAGAAAATCCACTTAATTGACCAGAATTAATTGATTGTGAATACAAAAAATTAATACTTGATGTTAAAATAATAACTCCAATTATAAAATATCTTTTTATTAATATCAATTTATTAAACATAAGTTCAAAAAAAACATAACTACAAATTTACTAATTTAGTATCACTAATTTTTCAATTTTCTCAGCTTTCTTATTTTCAGAATCAGAAATAGATAATTTATATAAATAAACTCCTCGTCCTAACTTATCATTAAAATCATCCTTTCCATCCCAATCTATCCCTTGATTTTTAAATCCTTGACAAGTTATTTGTTCTTGAATAGTTTTTACTAACTTTCCTGTAATTGTGTATATCTGTATTACCAATTTTAAGGGATTACAAGCTTGATTATGCTCAAACATAAATGTTGTATGGTTGGTAAACGGATTAGGATAATTTAACACGTGATCTAATGCAAGTTTAGCGCTTTTTGCAACTACAAAATCAGAATAAGCTATGTTAGAATTATTTTGAATATCCCATACTTTTAAACTTAGTCGATGACTACCTTCACTTAAATCTGAAAATGGATACTTAACTCTTCCTATTTGATATGAATTTAAATTAGCTTCATAATAGTCGTTTAATACAATTGGATTATTTCCTGCCTCATCCAATACTAATGATAAATCATGCCCAATTCCACTTCCTGATGTATTTACTCCACTCGAATCAGAAATTTCTGCATATAAAATCGGCTTTTCATTCGTAATGCTTCCATTTACAAAGCTTTTATCATTTAAATATAAATTTACTTTTGGCCCCTCTGTATCAATCACAATGTTTTTAGAATCTCCTCCAACCAAAACTTTATTATAATATCCACTTGCATCAATTAATCCATTGGTGGCATAGTAGCTAATTCTTCCTGGACCAGGGGCAAAACTAATATCCTTTGGTACTAAAAATGTAAAACTAAATTCCCCATTAATTACTTGAGATTTTCCACGATATAAAATATTTTTTTGTAATTTAAATTTAAATGGGTTGCCTATCACGCTGTCATATGAGGATGAATTATTTAATAAACAAATTACATTTTGTTCCTTGTCAAAAACAGTTGAATAAATAATCCCATTAAAATTATTTATTTTAAACCCAGAGGTATCCGAAATATATCCCGAAAAAGTAACTTTTTCCAATGCTGAAAGGGTATCTGAACTACTATTACTAACAAGAACTTGATTTATTTTTGATGTGATTACTTTCTGTTCTGGGTAAGCTAAAGGCATTGCAGGGTCACCTAGTAAATGAAAATTAGCATACTGAACATTTTGAGCTAAATCATTTTTAGTCTGCTTAACCACATCTCCAATAGTTGGATATTTTCCCTTTACAGTTTTTTTAAATAATTTATCTAATACTTTTTTATTTAAATTTTCATTAAAATTAGAATAAGCAACTCTACAAGTAGTTAATAGCGCAATTGCACCACCATTTGGATTTAATAAACATAACTCGCCAGCAGATGTTCTTGCTGGATCATCGTATCTACTAAATTCGCAAGTAGCAGTAATAAATAATGGCAACTTATTAAAATTATCAAAAGAATTAATCGTTGTCAAATCTAAAATCCTTTCTTCAGTCAATCCTACTTCTCCTCCATGTCCTGTATAATTAAAAATTAAAACTCCCTTTTTTATTCGCTTAACTAAATCTTGAGCCGCATCAGGATATCGATAACCTCCCGGTGTACTATATCTTTGATAAGCATCTAAATTTATTTGATCCAAATTATAATTATTTGCAGACTGTTTTACTTGCATTGCCAATCCATTTGAACTTTTCATATGAGTAGATTGATCACCGTCGTCAGCTAAAAACAACAAATTATTTCTCCAGTCTCCCATCGGACTGTCTCCCGAAATATTGCAACCTTGAGAATTGTTTGAGTTTATTTGAATATTTAAATCTTTCTTATAATAATTTTCTATTTTTTCAATCACTCCATTTACCTCATTGGCAGTTCGACAAGTTAGTCTTCCTACCCCAATATCAATTGCACCATATCCTTCAGCATTTTCTCCTTCCAAATTATCCATTAAACCATAAAAATCATCAGTAGCTGTGCTTTGAGTAGAAGAAAGTGAATTTTTAGATTGATAAGTTGGTACGAAATTACTATTGTTTAATAAACCTCGCGATCGATTGTTATATGATCCATCACCCATTAAAAGTAAATACTTTACTTTTTTATCATCCAAAGAATTTCTGGAATATATCATCCTCACAAAATCTCTAATAGCAGAAATATCTTGCCTGCCACTACTAAATTCGTTATATATTTGATCTGTTGTGGCAACGGCATAGGTTAACCCTTCTTTTTGTTGATGAAATAAAGCAATTCGCTTTGCTTGATTTAAAAATAATGGATGAGCAACAACAACATAATCAGCCTGCTGAATACTATGCAAATTCTGATTTGAAATTTTTGAAACAAAAACTGCCGAAAAATAATCGTTAGCTGGGGCAATACAAAATTCATTGAGAGAATCCGACGTTGCCCTAAAAGAAATTAAATTTCCATCAATATTGTAAGGCTGAATTTTTGGTTGTAATGGATCGCTAACATTCCATAATTGAACAACATTTCCACTTGTATTGGTTAAAAAATAATCGCAAACTTTATTTATTCCGACACTTCTAATATCTCTAAAATTAAATTGCTTGGCATTAATAAATAATTTTCTTCTGGCGTTTATTGTCAATCTGTCTAACCAACCAACTCCTTTATAACTTATTTTACTTACAGTTAAATTGATGTTATCACTACTCGGGTTTAATCCCTTTTTATATTTTATGGTCTGAGACGCGCGATCTGATAAATAATATGCTGTATTAATTCCTGTAGTGGTTAAATTGATATTGACACCTGCACCACTAACTATAAATTGCGTAGTATCATTATTTAATGCTGCAATCGAAGCTTCTATATAATTAGTATCGTTGACAACAAAATCTCCATCATTCCAATTAAATGTATATGAATTAACTATATCAAAATATTCGCCCAACCAATATCTCCCACTCTTAGTCAAATTAACTAAATCTAGTTCATGAGTATTAAAATAATCATAACTATTCGAAATAATATTTGATGGGGATGTTACAATTGGCTGAGTATTTATTCTTTTTCTTGAGGCAACATCAGAATTTAAAGTGATAAAATAGAAACTAGTGTCGCTATACAAATTTTTAATTGGTTTAAATTTTAATCCTGTTACTGAATTATTTTTTTCCCATGCATTGGGTCCTGTAGCATAAAATAAAATATAATCAGAATTATCAAACTTTCCATCAGATTCTCCAAAAACAAAAATAGAATTTTCAACTAAATCATCATGTCTAAAAGCAGCATTTTTTTCGGGTAACATTTTACCTCCATTTCCAAAAATTCTTATTTTTTTTGGATCTAAATTATTTGTATTGATCCCTATGTTATTTAAAAAATCTTTGTTAATCTTATGAATACCTGTTTGTGTAACTCCAATTTTATACCATTCGCCATTGGATAAAACTGATGAATTTGAAAAGGTTGATATATTTTTGTTCAAAGATAAATTTGGACTAGATTGCCATTCAATTTCATAATCAATTAGTTCTTCTACTTGGCCAATATTATTAATTCTTAATGGATAAAGTAAAAACTGATTTAAATTTTCTAATCTTGCTAAACTTGGTTTTGAAATAAACTCATAATCAGATGTTAAGTAAGTTCCAAATATTTTTTTTATTATTGCCGAATTAGATTCTGATAATAATAATGTTTTTTTTAAAATCAATTTTGGACTTAAAGTTTCATTCAAATTTGATGGCTTAGAAACAATTACAAAAGGAAAATTATTTTTCAATACGTCATAATTTACATTTTTCATTTCAAATTTAAGAAAAACAGTATCGCTTAGGTCTATTTTAATAATATTCGACTCGAAATCATTTGAAGAAATTGATTGAGAAACTAATTTACTTGTAAATATTAATAAAAATCCTAAAAAAAAATTAGAAAATTTTTTAAAAAATAACATACTAATTACGCAATAGATAAAAATTACTTACAAAGTAACGATTTGTATCTTAATTTATTGTTATTTCTTTTTTTTTAAAATATATTTATTATATTTGTAAAAATAGAATTGACAAAAATAAATCTAAATAATGAGAATTCCTGTAATATTTAAATTGTTACTCTTCACTTTTATTTTTATTGAATTAAAAGCTCAAGATCCTCAGTTTACTCAATTTTATGCAAATCCATTATATTTAAACCCTGCATTTGCTGGTTCTGCGCGTTGTCCGAGAATAAGCATGAACTATCGAAATCAATGGCCTAGTCTATCTGGGCGTTATGTAACCTATGCAGCCTCTTACGATATGCATGTTGATGCTTTTGGAGGAGGAATTGGAGCAATTATTACTACAGATAATCAAGCTATTAATACTCTCAAAACAACAAATGCCAGCTTGCTTTACTCTTACTTGGCTCCAATAACAAGAGATTTTTCCTTAAAATTTGGTTTACAAGCCACTTATTTTCAAAAAAATATAGATACTAAAGGGTTAACTTTTGGTGATATGATTGATGCAAGAAGAGGCTTTGTTTGGAATACTGCAGAAAATATTCCAACCTCAAAAAAAACAAATGTAGACTTTTCAGCTGGATTACTTGGATATAGTAAAAACTATTTTTTTGGTACCGCTGTTCATCATATCAATCAGCCCGATGAAGGCCTTGTTGGACCATCAAAATTGCCTGCAAAATTAACAATTCATGGTGGCGCAATAATTCCTATTGAAAAAGATGGAGAAAGTTCTTTATCACCAAATATCTTATTTCAATCGCAACAATCTTTTACCCAGTTAAACGTAGGATTATACTACAAAAAAAGTGGGTTTGTTGCAGGATTATGGTATAGATATGGTGATGCCTTTATTGCTTTATTAGGTATTCAAAATAATAATTTCAAATTTGGTTATAGCTACGATATTACAACATCAAGCCTCTCTGGAAATACAGCCGGTTCTCACGAAATATCAGTTCAAATTCAATTTGAGTGCAGTACACATACAAAACATTATAATACAGCTAATTGTCCATCTTTTTAACTATATTTGTAACCTTATTTGATTTATTACGTTATACCTTTAATTTGTTTTTAATATTATGAAATTAAAATGGATAAAAAACCAAAAATCAATGGCCTTTTTTTTGGCTGCTTTTTTGGTTTCATGCTCACAAGAACGTTCGCCTGTAACAAACTGGGCTTACAACCAACCAGATAATGGTGGATTTGAAAAACCGCCTTATGAAGAACAAGAAACTGGGCCAGGATTGGTTCTAGTTGAAGGGGGATCCTTTTCTATGGGTCGAACTGAAACCGATGTTACCTATGAGTGGAATAACTTGGCTAGAAAAGTAACTGTTTCCTCTTTTTATATGGATGAAACTGAGGTTAGTAATTTATCATTTATAGAATATTTATACTGGACTAGCAAAGTTTTTGGCCCTACTTTTCCAGATATATATTACAAAGCACTCCCTGATACCTTGGTTTGGAGAGAGAAATTAGCTTATAACGAGCCATTTGTAGATAATTATCTTCGTCACCCAGCTTATCGTGATTATCCAGTTGTTGGTGTTAATTGGTTGCAAGCTAATGACTTTTGTGCATGGAGAACCGATCGCGTAAATGAATTCATTTTAATTAGAGAGGGCTTACTTTTACACAGCCAATCGCCAACCGATCAAGATTATTTTAGTACAGAAGCCTATCTTTCCGGAAAATGGCAAGGCCAACTTAAAACAAAATTGCCTGCTTATGATGGTCAAAACCCTGAACGTGACGTAAAAATGGAAGATGGTATTTTTTTACCTAAATATCGTTTGCCTACAGAAGCTGAATGGGAATATGCCGCCTATGGTTTAATTGGAAATACTATTGGTGAGCGAATTACCGAAAGAAGAATTTATCCTTGGAACGGTCACGGTGTTCGTAATGCAAGTGAAAAGCAATTAGGACAAATAAATGCCAATTTCGTTCGTGGAGCTGGAGATTATATGGGAATTGCAGGAGCCTTAAATGATAATGCCGACGTTACAGCTCCAGTTTACAGCTATTGGCCAAACGATTATGGCCTTTATAATATGGCGGGGAATGTTTGTGAGTGGGTTATGGATGTATATCGTCCAAATACTTTACAAGATGCAGACGAATTTAGACCTTTTCGCGGTAACGTGTTTAATACTCAAAAACGAGATACAACAACTTTAATAGGTGGTCTTGGAGGTGAAATTTTAACCAATGTGGATGGGCCCGTTTATCAAAAATTTAAACATAAAGTCTCTAAGCCTGGAGCTCATGGAACTACTGCCGAACCAGAAGATGTAATAGATAGCGTTTTAACTGTTTTAACTAAAAGAGATGATGATAAAAATAATAATGCTACTCCAGAGGGTAAATCTGATATTCCCGGTCGCGTTCAATGGAGAGAGGTTTCAAGTGCAGTATCTACTGATAATTTAGATGAACGCAGAAACTACAAAATGGCAGATTATATTAATTATTTAGATGGCGATGTTAATTCGAGTTTAATGTTTTCTGATGGAGAAGATGCTTACAATGATGGTGGAGAAAAAATTATGTACGAATATGCTAAAACATCATTAATTAACGACAAATCTAGGGTATATAAAGGTGGAAGTTGGAAAGACCGCGCCTACTTTTTAAATCCCGGTGTTAGAAGATATTTAGATCAACGCCAAGCCAGTTCATGGTTAGGTTTCAGATGTGCTATGACTCGTGTAGGAAGCCCAAAAGGTTTAGGTGTTAAATAATAAACTTGTTAATAACTATACAAAACCCTTGAGTATTTTACTTAAGGGTTTTTTTATTTTGTATTATGCATAATTTTATTTCTATACCAAAATTATATTCTCTTTTTTTAAAAACGAATCAATCAGTTTGTACCGATACGCGAAATTTAATTCCAAATTCAATATTTTTTGCGCTAAAAGGAGCAAATTTTGACGCTAATGAGTTCGCCGAAAATGCAATTAATTTAGGTTGTACCTATTCAATAGTTGATAATACAAACTATTTAAATCATCCAAATATCTTTTTAGTAAAAAATGTGCTTAAAGCACTTCAAGAATTAGCAAATTATCACCGAAAACAACTTAAAATTCCAATTTTAGCAATTACAGGGAGCAACGGAAAAACAACAAGTAAAGAGCTTATCAATTGTGTTTTATCTAAAAAATATAAAACACACGCTACCCTTGGAAATTTAAATAACCACATTGGTGTTCCTTTGACACTCTTAGGGATAAACAATTCACATCAATTTGCTATAATAGAAATGGGGGCAAATCATCAGGGTGAGATTGAACTTTTATGCAAAATAGCTGAACCAGACATTGGCCTTATCACCAATGTTGGAAAAGCCCATCTCGAAGGTTTTGGTGGAATTGAAGGGGTGAAAAAAGGTAAAAGCGAATTATATAAATACATAAAATCAAAAAATGGAAAAATATTTATTAATGGCGATGATGACGTTTTATTGTCTCTAGCAACTGGTATAGAAAAAATATGTTATGGCTTAAAAAATACGAATAGTATTATTGGTGTTAATGATTCCAAGTCTGAAATGGTAAGTTTTAGATTTATGTCTCAAATTGAAAAAAATCAAACCACAATAATTAATACTCAAATCATAGGAACGTATAATTTTATCAATTGTTTGGCAGCTGTATGCATAGGAAAACAATTTATGATTGATGATGAGTCAATTAAACAAGCTTTAGAAAATTATATTCCAAACAATAATCGATCACAATTAATTAAAACCGAAAATAACACCATCATATTAGATGCCTATAATGCAAATCCTAATAGTATAAAAGTAGCTCTCGAAAACTTTACCCAATATAAAAACCAAAAGCATTTAATTCTATTAGGAGATATGTTTGAGTTAGGAATATATAGTAAAAATGAGCATCAAAAAGTTTTAAATTTATTAATTGAATTAAATTTTTCTGAGGCAATTTTAGTTGGTGAAGAGTTTTACAAGTTAAATGCCGATCAATTTATTAAATTCAAAACAACTAATGAATGTAGAGATTATTTAAAAAACCAAAAAAAATCTAATTATATTGTTCTAATCAAAGGATCAAGAAGTATGAGAATGGAAACGTTGCAAGAAACTTTATAAAAATGAACTACTTTAAAAAAAATAAACTAATCAGTTTTATTTTAATTGCCATGATTTTAGGCCTGATAATAGGTTTTGGCATAAACAAATCGATTACTAAAAATAAATTTGTTCATATTTATACAAAAAAAGAATCAATTTCTAATCCAATTACAAAAAAAGCAATTGAAAAATCTATTAAAAGCTATGAAGAAAAATTATTTAAAGCTGAGAAAAAAAGGATTGCTTCATATTTTTCAATATTAAGTGATATTTTTTTACACTTAATTAAAATGATTATAGCCCCTTTAGTTCTTGCAGTTTTGGTTATTGGTGTCTCAAAACTAGGGGATTTTAAAAGTGTGGGAAGAATAGGATTAAAAACATTAGTCTATTTTACATGTGCAACATTGGTAGCTTTGGCACTTGGATTAGTTATTGTAAATGTTTTTGAACCAGGTAAAGTTATGCATCTTGACTTGCCAGACAATAAAATTGAAACTGGAATACAAAATAATTCTCAAACGTCTAAAAATTTTATTGATCATGTTATACCCGAAAGCCTAATTCGATCAATGGCTGCAAATGATATACTGCCAATTGTTGTTTTTGCATTATTTTTTGGTATAGCTGCATCAAACGTTGGCAAGCATGGTAAACCAATTATTAATGCCTTCGAAAGTTTAAGTCATGTAATGTTTGAAGTAACTAATTTTGTAATGAACTTTGCCCCTATTGGAGTATTTGGTGCTATTACCTCCGTTGTTATTCAACAAGGATTAGATGTTTTAGGAGGATATTTATACTTAATCCTTTGTTTTTTTGGAGGACTATTCTTTTTTGTTTTTGTTATACTTCTAATTATTTGCTATGCCTTTAAAATAAATTATATAAAATTGTTGAAAGACATTAGAGAACCTATTTTATTAGCTTTTAGCACTGCAAGCAGCGAAAGTGCAATGCCAAAAACTATTGAAGCTTTAGAAAAACACGGCATAAGCAATAGAATTGTAAGTTTTGTGTTGCCCTTAGGTTATTCTTTTAATTTAGATGGAAGTATTATGTACATGACATTTGCAACAGTTTTTATTGCTCAAAGTTATGGAATTGAAATTTGTATGGCCGATCAGATAAAAATGATGTTAATTTTACTTATTACCAGTAAAGGCATGGCTGGGGTTCCCAGGGCATCTTTAGTTGTTATAGCTGGAATGTTGACCATGTTTAAAATTCCTTCCGAGGGTCTACTTCTTTTGCTTGCAGTTGACCAATTGTTAGACATGGGAAGAAGCGCTACAAATGTTGTTGGAAATGCTGTAGCAAGTGCAGTAGTTGCTAAATTAGAAGGTGAAAAATTCTAATAAGCTTGTAATCCTAATGCTTTAATAATTCTTTTTTTTACACTTAAATAAATGTTAAATTTACGCCTATAATAACAAAAATTGTGGATAAGAATTCGTTAATAGGTTTAGGTATAATTGCCATTATAATGGGTGGTTGGTTATATATGAGTGGCCCATCAAAAGAACAAATTGCTCGTAGCAAGAAATTTAAAGATTCTATAGGCTTGGTTCAAAAAAAACTTGAAATTATTGAAGCCCAAAAAATTGCGGCAGTTCAAGCTCAAAAAGATTCTATTGAATCAAATCAATCTATTTTAATTTCTGATTCTGTAAAAAAAAATGAAATTAATACCCGTTTCAAAGATTTTTCTGTTTCTGTAAACGGAACTTTAGAAAACTTTTATATTGAAAACGAAAATGTAAAAGTTATAATTTCAAATAAAGGTGGACAAATTGAAAAAGTTGATTTAAAAAAATATCACCGATCAGGTAAAAAAGAAAACTTAACTTTATTTGATAAAGATTCAACCCGATTTGTATTAAAATTAAATTCATACGACCAATCAAGTATTTTTTTTACAGATGAATTTTATTTTAAATTAGTAAAAAGAACCCCTTCAAGTATTGTTCTTAAATTAGAAACATCAAAGCCAGGTAGCTATATAGAATTTTCTTATTCTATTAAACCCGACCAATATATTGTTGATTCAGAGATACATTTTGTAGGAATGCAAAATATTATTTCAAATACAGAAGATCAATTACAATTAGCTTGGAGCATGCTATATCCGAGCCAAGAAAAATATATTATTAAAGAAAAAGAAGCTGCTACAATTTACTATAAACAAGAGCTTAACGATCCTGACTATATAAGTCCAATGAATGATGAAGAAAAAGAATTAAGCGATGCAGACATTAAATGGATTAGCTTTAAACAACAATTCTTTAACTCAACCATAATTGCTGATAAAGTTTTTAAAAAAAGTGGGAGTTTTATTAAGCTAGCACAACGTACAAATTCAGAAAACATTGTAAAATCAGCAAATAGTGAGTTAGGAATCCCTTTTAATCATAGTCCTAACGAAAAATTTTCTTTTAAATTTTACTTTGGTCCAAACGATTACAACAAATTAAAGGCTTGTGGTAACGAAATGGATTATATTGTTCCAACTGGCTGGAGTGTTTTTAGTTATATTAATAAATGGTTAGTTATTCCTTTATTTAATTGGTTTGGTAATTTAAATATGGGTATGGTTATTTTAATTCTCACTATTATTTTAAAAATTGTTTTATTACCAATTGCATACAAAACATACATGAGTGGGGCAAAAATGAGAGTTTTGAAACCTGAAACAGACGCCTTGACTGCAAAATTTGAAAAAAATCCTGATCCGATGAAAAAACAACAAGAGCAAATGGCTCTTTATCGAAAAGCTGGAGCTAATCCACTTTCGGGATGTATACCATTACTACTTCAGTTTCCGATATTAATTGCACTTTTTGCCTTTATTCCAGCTTCTATTGAATTACGCCAAAAAGGGTTTTTATGGGCAGATGATTTAAGTACCTATGATACCATTTTAAATTTTGGAACGCTTCCATTTATAAGCTGGGCTTATGGAGACCACGTAAGTTTATTCGCATTGCTGATGTTTGTGAGTACAATTATATATACCTATTTAAATAGTAGTATGATGCCTCAACAAGGCAGTGCACAAATGCCTGGAATGAAATTTATGATGTATTTTATGCCAGTAATTTTTTTAGCGGTAATGAATAAATATGCTGCTGGTTTAAGTTGGTATTACTTTTTGGCAAACATGTTCACTTTTTTACAAAATTTTATTATTAAAAAATTTGTTAGTGATGCTAAAATTAGATTACAAATAGAAGCCAATATGAAAAAACCAGTTAAGGTTTCTAATTTTCAAAAAAGGTTGCAAGAGATGGCTAAGCAGAGGCAACAGCTCCCGGGTAAGAAAAAATAGAAGTTAGATTTAAAAAATTAGCGGAAGAAATTCAACAAATATAAATTCAAAAAACTCATATACAGGAAATAATCTAGAATAGCCTAAATAATAAAAAATTAAATCTACAATAATTGAAAGTTTAAATGTAACAATAAGTTTAAAAATTTTGTTGTTTGTTCAATAAGTAAAACTAAAAAACCTCTATAATTTAAAAATTATAGAGGTTTTAAATTATTAGAAAATAATTTATTTTACTTCTTCAAAATCAACATCAGTAACATTATCTGTATTAGCAGAATTTGGTTTTTGCTCGGCATTATTTTGAGCAGCATCCTCTTGATTGGATTTTTCTTGATTGGCTTTATACATATCTTCGCTTGCCGCTGTCCAAGCTGCATTAATTGCAGCTAAAGCAGAATCAATTTTTGAAATTTCTTTAGAAGCGTGAGCTGCTTTTAATTCGGTTAAAGCATTTTCAATAACTACTTTTTTTTCAGCAGGTATTTTCTCACCATATTCTTTTAATTGTTTTTCTGTTTGAAAAACCATAGTATCAGCTTCATTTAATTTCTCTACTTCTTCTTTAGCTTTTTTATCAGCATCTGCATTCATTTCAGCTTCACGTTTCATGCGATCAATTTCTTCTTTACTCAATCCACTTTTTGCTTCAATACGAATATTATGCGATTTACCAGTCGCTTTATCTTTTGCACTTACATTCAATATACCATTAGCATCAATATCCAAAGTAACTTCAATTTGAGGCACACCGCGTTGTGCAGGAGGAATTCCATCTAAATTAAATTCACCTAACTTTCGATTATCTTTTGCCATTGGACGCTCACCCTGATAAACCACAATTTGAACAGAAGGCTGGTTATCAGCAGCCGTACTAAAATCTTGTGATTTTTTTGTAGGAATGGTTGTATTTGATTCTATTAATTTAGTGAATACCCCACCCATTGTTTCAATACCTAAGGATAAAGGCGTAACATCTAACAATAACACATCTTTTACATCGCCAGATAGAACACCTCCCTGAATTGCTGCACCTAAGGCTACAACTTCATCTGGATTTACACTTTTATTTGGTGCTTTACCGAAAAATTTTTCAACTGCTGCTTGAATGGCTGGAATTCTTGTTGATCCTCCCACTAAAATAATTTCATCAATATCTGAAGTTGATAACCCAGCGTTTTTCAAAGCAGATTTGCAGGGTTCGATTGTACGTTTAATCAAACTGTCTGATAATTGTTCGAATTTAGAGCGAGTGAGGGTTTTAACTAAGTGTTTTGGTATACCGTTTACAGGCATAATATAAGGTAAATTAATTTCAGTACTAGTTGAATTAGATAATTCAACTTTTGCTTTTTCAGCTCCTTCCTTTAATCGTTGCAAAGACATAGGGTCATGACGTAAATCTAAACCTTCTTCTTTTTTAAATTCATCGGCTAACCAATCAATAATTACCTGATCAAAATCATCTCCGCCTAAGTGAGTATCTCCATCGGTACTTTTAACCTCAAATACGCCATCGCCTAATTCAAGAACGGAAACGTCGTGAGTTCCACCACCACAATCAAAAACGACAATTTTCATTTCTTTACCTTTTTTATCCATGCCATATGCAAGGGCGGCGGCTGTTGGCTCGTTAATAATTCTCTTAACTTTTAAACCCGCAATTTCTCCTGCCTCTTTAGTTGCTTGACGCTGAGAATCGTTAAAATATGCAGGGACAGTAATAACGGCTTCAGTTACTTCGGTTCCTAAATATTCTTCGGCTGTTTTTTTCATTTTTTGTAAAATGATAGCCGAAATTTCTTGAGGAGTATATTTTCTATCTTCAATTTGTACGCGTGGGCTATTATTTTCGCCTTTTACAATTAAATAAGGGATTTTAGAAATTTCTTTTACAATCTCATCGAAAGTGTGGCCCATAAAACGTTTAATTGAATAAACTGTTTTTTTAGGATTAGTGATTGATTGTCGCTTTGCAGGATCACCTACCTTGCGTTCACCACCTTCAACAAAAGCAACTACTGAAGGCGTGGTACGTTTTCCTTCATTATTAGCAATAACCACTGGTTCATTGCCTTCCATAACCGAAACACAACTATTTGTTGTTCCTAAGTCTATTCCTATTATTTTTCCCATTTTAATTAAAATATAAATTACATCTAACCCTTTTCAATTAATATGCCAAATAAAAATAGAATTGAATTAATGACATAGTGTCATTTTATTTAGAAAATAACATTAAAAATGGCGTTAAATAGTTTATTTACAAGAAATAAAGTCATTTTATGGGCAGCCCTGTCGACTCAGATCTGCATTATAAAAACGATAATTACAAGTAAATGAATTACGCTGAAACTGAGTAATGAAGTCATTAGCCACTTGTTTAGAAACAGAGCATCTAGTTCTAAAAGTAAATATTCCAATGGCTCCTTTTCCAGAAAATGGTCCATAATTACCATCAAAATTACTATATAAATTATTTGATTGAGCTATATTTAAAGAAGGTGCTGAAATTTTTAAATAATCAGAATACTCTTGTGTTGCTGAATAAACAAAATACTGAATTTTATAAAGTTTTCTGGGATAATTTAAATTTAAATTCTTTTTAGATAATTCAATGCCAAGTGCTCCAAATAAATCGCTTCCTCTAAATTCAGAAACTAAAAATGAAAAAGCACCAATGGTTGTTAGATTGGTTAAGTCTTTGTTAGTAAAAAAATAATCTACAAAGTTTGAGACATTACCAGAACTAAAATACTCGAGGAAATGAAATCGCATGGCTACTTGAAAAATTTTTCCTTTTTCCTTATTACATTCCACATTAATTTTATATAACTTAGTTTGTTCGCTGTAATCTATGTATTTTAAGGGGTCCTCATTACTATTATAGGGATAATAAGGAGGAGTAAGAGATCCATTATTCATGGGATTAATACTATCTAATGCCAAACTTTTTGCTATAAAAATATTCCCAGTTTTATTATTTTTTACAGTGAGGCTATAAACTCCAGAGGTTAATAATTTTTGAGCACTAACATATACTCTTTGGTTCACATTAAAAGCACCTTGACTTGCAATAATTACAGAATCTCTAAACACGATATCATTTGTATCGACAGAATGTTTTAAAGAAATACTTAAATCGCCAGGTTGATAATTTATAGAATCTGAAATTTTAGCCATTTGATTTGCATCTCCGTCACCTAAAAAAACTTTATTTACCCTAATTATTTGGATAGTTTCTTGTGGGTTTAAAACTGCGTAAATACTTGGGATTTCTTTGTAAGGTGCATTTATTTTTAACTCATTTTTACATGAATAAAAAACAAAAATTAATAATAAAAAAAATATAGAATTGATACTTTTCATCAAACAAAGATAAACCAATTTAGATATTTTATATCTCCTTTAAAATCAAATGTAATTTTTTATATAAATCTCCAAATTTATTGTATAAATGATTATAAAAACTACGTTCGTGAAAAACCGTAATAAAATAGCCCCCTGCATTTTTTACTTCTAAAGCTAATTTTTTCATAGATGATAAAGCCTCATCAGCAGACTTATTTTGATAAACAGAATAAGCACCATCCATTGCACAAAAGGGAACAAATAAAAGATGCTTTTCTTTTTCTTCAACAAAATCATAATAAAAAAAAGGATTCGAAGTGCCAGCTCTAAAACCAGAAACAGAAGCAAATCCCATTGTAAAATCGACTAAAATACCTAATTTTATTAATAATTTAGGGGTTATATTAATATCAAATCTCAAATAATGTTGTCTAGAAACTATATTTTTTTGATTTGAGTTTATTGAAAAACCTTCAACCTCGTTAGCCATTAATTCTGGCTGATAAGTTGAATCATAAGATGGGTGTAAACCAACAAAAGCATTTTTATTTTTAATTAAACTAAATACTTTTTTAAATGCACTAGATTTGGGACTGATTGTTCGATCAAACTTTGTATTAGATTTAAAAAGAAAAAAATAAATTAATGGTATTTTGTTTTTATAACAAAATTCTGAAATAGATTCATAAATATCAAATGGATCTTTTTTGAGATTCAATAAAACCAATAAACGATATTTAAATTGATAAATATCAAACTTTAAAACATCTTTAATGCTTGCTCCAATAATTCTAAATATGTTTTTATTTTTAAATGCATAAAGATTATCAACATCTATTGTACTAATTATTTCAAATTTCTTATTAGGTAATTCAATATTTGGGTAAAGATGTTTAAGTGCATTTTTTAACTCTAAAATCCAATAATCAACAACTGGCTTTAAATGAAAATCGTACTTAAAAAGTATGCTCGAAGAAGATTCAAATCTATAATGTTCATCGGGTTCAAAGTTTTGCCATTCTTCGTAACGAGAAATTAAATAAAAAACGGCAGAAAATAAATCAAAGCCCAAGATACCTTTTTTATCTTCATAAAAATAGATTAAATTATTTTTATAAAAAGGTAGTGGTTTAATTTGAGTAAGTTCAGATTCATTTAATAATCCATTTGGAATTATTTGTAAAACTTGATTAATTAGTTGATGAGAATAATTAATTTTAAATCCATTTATAGATTTAAACTCATCTATATCTTTAATTATTGAAAAATTAATTCCTAGTACCCTATTAAAAACAAAACTCAGCGTATAATTAAGGCGATTAGTGTTACTTTCAGAAAATATAACAATAGAAGTTTTGTTACCATTAAGATTTAAATTAAAACTATTAAACGGCATTGATTGATTATGCATTTAATTAAATTATAAATTTAGTTTAAAGAACAAAATTGAAAAAACTAATCTTTTTTATATTTAATAAAACTTAAATTAAATTTAGGTTTTATTGATGATTTATTTGCACCTGCCAAAACAACTCTTTCTGAATAATTATCTCTTCTATACATTAAATGTTTAACTCCATTTAAATAGTAGTTATAGGAGTAATCTGGGTTTGAAACCGCTAAAATAAAACCATTATTTTTTATTTTATTATTGAAAATAGCTTGAATGTGACGTGCAATATTAAATACATATCGAGAATTTTCCTTGTCATAATATCCATTATACCTATCAGCATCATAAGCTGTTTGGTAATCAAAAGGAATTGTATCAATGCCTGATTGATCAATAGGAATTAATGCCAAGCGAGGGGGAGCATTATATTTACCAGAACTTGTAATAAAAGTTGGATCAATATTAAAAATAATCTCTGCTCGATTTACAGCTACCTTGAATGAATCAGTATAATTCTTTAAAAACGGAATATTTACTTTGATTTTTGTTGCACCGAGTCCCTTTAAAAACAGATTCTGAGCACCTACAGATGTATCCCCTTCTAACTGCTTAGTTAATAAATATGAGGCCCCCTGATTAGCTTGATATTTAACTGTATTAAATCTTACCGCTTCAGTTCCTTTAAAATTGAACTTAAAAGAATTAGTATCATTAGCTGAACCTGTTTTATAGCGAAGATAAAATCCAGATAAATCATGGTCCATATCAAACTTGCTAATAATACCTTGGTTGCTTATTGGATTGAGATTTGTTCCTTCGGAGGATATATAAAAACCCTTATATTTTTTTTGAAAAACAATATTGCTTTGTAAATCAACAGTATTTGTAAAAATAGCTTTAGCAAAATCTGTATTTACAGGGATTTTTAAAACCACTTCGTTTCCTAAGGTACAGTAACTTCCTGTATAAACAGCAATAAGTTGATTAACATTATATAGCTTTTTAGTATTTGAATAATATCCTTTAGATGGAATCAAAGTGGAATCTATTGCAAAAACTGAATAGGTTAAATTACTGGACGCTTCTCCCAAATAATCATAACTATTATCCTCACGAAAACCTACACGTAAAATAATTTCTGAATATAATAAAGATGCAGAAGATCCAAAATCAACATTAGATGTGGGCATATTGATATTAAAATATAAACCTACATCTGTTCTTCCAAAATAAGGATCTTGATTGCTACCAAGAAACTTGTAATTATCGCCATTTAACGAAGCAATTGAATCGTAAATTAATGTGTGTGCATTTATTCTCGATGTATCGCAAAAAGTTGAATTAAGCGCATCTTCATTTGGTTGATTATCAGAATCCAATATTCTATAATCTTTTTTACAAAATGAAAAAATGACTATTGGTAAAATTAAATAAAATATTCTTTTAAGATTAATCATGAAATTTTTTAAATTTTATTTGATTTTGATTATCTAATTTTAATTCTTTGAAAATTTCTCTGAAAAAACTAAAAAAACCGTTTTAATATGAAATCAAAACGAGGTTTTATTTTCTTATGAATATTAACTTAATACATTAGCTTCTTCTAACATTTCGTCATAAAATAGATTAAAAGCATCCAAATATTCTAATTCATTTTTATATGTTAAAAAAGGCTTACCTGATTTTTTTATAAACTTTTCAAGTTCTGGATTTATTTTTTCTGCGCCTTGAATAATTCCATCTGAAAACTCGATAGATTGCTTAACCATATTAAGATAACTAGGCTCTTCTGCCAAATGCTTAAGGTCTTTTTTAGTAAAACCATCAAAACTCAATTTATCTATAAATTTTTTGTTCAAATTCTTTGGAAATTCATCATCGTATAAAGAGACAATAATTTTTGTATCCGCAAAAATAGGGTCGTCTGAATAGTACTTTTTAATATAAAGTGGCATTAATGAAGTGAACCAACCATGACAATGAATAATATCTGGCTGCCATCCCAATTTTTTTACTGTTTCTGCAACACCTCTTACAAAAAACATTGCTCGCTCATCATTATCATCAAAGTATTTTCCGCTAGTTTTATCAGTTAATGAGGCTTTACGAAGAAAATACTCCTCATTATCAATAAAATATACTTGCATCCTTGCTGAAGGTATACTGGCAACTTTAATAATTAGTGGGTGATCAACGTCATTTATCACCATATTCATCCCCGAAAGTCTTATCACTTCGTGTAATTGATGACGACGTTCGTTAATATTTCCATACCTTGGCATAAAGGTGCGAATTTCTTTTCCACGTTCTTGAATACCTTGAGGAAGTTTCCTGGCAATTTTACCTACAAATGTCTCGTCTAAATAAGGTGTTATATCTTGAGAAACAAAAAGGACTTTGGCTTTCTTCATACTTTTCTAACTCCTTTAAATTTATTATACAAAAGTAATAAAAAATAAACCAATTTTCAAAGTAAATTGTAGCTTTATGATTTGATTTGATGTTAATTTTCAATAAAACTAAAGATTTACAGGCTTATATAAGCCTTCATAAAATTCAAGGAAAAACCATCGGATTTGTTCCTACTATGGGCGCATTGCACTTAGGTCATCTTTCTTTAATAGAATCGTCTCAAAAACAATGCGGCATTACTATTTGCAGTATTTTTGTTAATCCTACTCAATTTAATGATAAAAAAGATTTAGAAACTTATCCGCGTACAATTGAAAAAGATAAGGCTATGTTAGAAAAAAAAGGTTGCAATGCTCTTTTCATTCCTTCAATAGAAGAAGTTTATCCAAAAAAAACTAAAGAAGTTTTCGATTTTGGGTTTTTAGATACGGTTTTAGAGGGCAAATATAGGCCTGGTCATTTTAATGGAGTTGCACAAGTAGTTAAACGTTTTTTCGAAATCATAAACCCTGACTTTGCCTTTTTTGGAAGTAAAGATTACCAACAAATATTAATTATTAAGGCTTTAGTAAATCAATTTAAACTTTCAATTAAAATTGTTTCGTGTTCAATTTACAGAGAACCTGAAGGTTTAGCGATGAGTTCTAGAAATATGTTACTAAATAAAAAAGAAAAGCAGTTGGCAAACATCAT
>SYAL01000049.1 GCA_005787585.1 Bacteroidota bacterium | reverse complement strand
ATTTTTTAATTCTATTTTTTTTGTATATTTATTTGCATCAATTTCTTGGAAATGAAAAATAAATTTTACCTAATATCTGCTATAATTATCCTCATAATTGGATTAATAGGATTTCTTTATCAATGGATTTGGTACTTGTATATTTTAGCTTTACCAATTATTTACATTGGTATTCTTGATTTATCTCAAACAAAACATTCTTTAAAATATAATTTTCCTATTATCGGAAGAATGAGATGGTGGGCAGAATGGCTTAGACCAAAGGTTTACCAGTATTTTGTTGAAAGTGATACCGATGGTGCTCCCTTTAATAGACTTAGTAGAAATGTAATTTATCAACGTTCAAAAAAATCTAATGATACTACTCCCTTTGGAACTCAATTAAATGTTTACGAAACTGGTTACGAATGGCTCAATCACAGCATTAATCCTTTACATCACGATAAAGTAGATCAAAATCCACGCGTTTTAGTTGGAAACAGTGATTGTAAACAACCTTATTCTGCAAGCATTTTTAACATCAGCGCCATGAGTTTCGGAAGTTTAAGCCAAAATGCAATTATGGCCTTAAATGGTGGTGCAAAACTAGGCGGTTTTGCTCACAATACTGGTGAAGGCGGTTTAAGTCCTTATCATTTAAATCCAGGTGGAGATATTATTTGGCAAATTGGTACTGGTTATTTTGGATGTAGAAATAATGATGGCTCTTTTAATTATGATGCTTTTGCTGAAAGGGCTAAATTACCAAATGTAAAAATGGTAGAGATAAAATTGAGTCAAGGCGCCAAACCCGGACACGGTGGAATTTTACCAGCATCTAAAGTAACCGATGAAATTTCAAAAATTAGATTAGTAGAAAAAGGAAAAGATGTTTTATCTCCTCCATATCATACAGCCTTCAGCAGTCCTCTTGAATTAATTCATTTTATAAAAAAATTACGTGAGTTAAGCGAAGGAAAACCAATTGGATTTAAACTTTGTATTGGCCAAAAAAATCAGTTTATCTCTATTTGTAAAGCAATGATTAGTACAAATATCTATCCGGATTTTATAACTGTAGATGGAGGTGAAGGCGGAACTGGTGCAGCCCCATTAGAATTTAGTAACTCTGTCGGAATGCCGTTGAGAGATGCCTTGGCGTTTGTATACGATTGTTTAAATGGATATGGAATAAAAAAACATATTAAAATAATTGCCTCTGGCAAAGTGCATACGGGTTTTGATTTAGTCAAAAATATTTGCTTAGGTGCTGACATGTGCAACGGAGCCAGGGCGATGATGATTGCATTAGGCTGTATTCAAGCTTTAGAGTGTAATACAAATACCTGTCCTACAGGAGTTGCTACACAAAATCCAAATTTATATAAAGGATTAAATGTGGATGATAAAAAAGTAAGAGTTTTTAATTACCAAAAAGAAACTGTTAAAGCTGCTGTTGAATTAATGGCTGCAGCTGGTATAAATCATCCTAACAGACTTCATCGATCATATATTTATAAACGAATAAATAGTAGTCAAATTAAGACATATTCAGAAATGTATCCTTATCTATTAAAAGGTAGTTTATTAGAAGCTCCTTTTCCAAGAGGTTGGGAATTTGATGTAATGCAAGGTAATGAAAATTCTTTTGAAAATAGTATTAAGTATTAATATTAACAAAATTAAATTTCTACCTATTTGAAAATAAATAACCCAAACAATTATTATTAAATTTTCTAAAATAATATCTATTTTATGAAATTTCAATCTATAAAATTTATCAAAAAAATAATTAAGCTCTTTTATATAATATTAGTTTTTCTGTCTTTTAATATTAAAGCTCAAATTAATGATGATAGAACTGAAGATGAAATAATTGTGCATAAAAAAAGTAAAATCCAAACTGGATTCTATCTTGGCTCTTATTTTGCTAACAATTATTCGGCCAGTGCTTATAATGGCTATGGCTTTGATGTTAATGGAAATCAAAATTCTTTTTTAAACAGTTTTATGTATCAAAAAATCAAAAACCAGTATGGTGGTGGTTTTGGTCAGTTCGATCAAGTTGCATATGCTTTGGGTGTTGATCAGGGTCAGTGGGAGTTTAACGAGAGTGATATGCCTATTAATATGCGTTATGTTCCTGCAATTATACTAGGGTTTAATTTTAAAATGCCTTTAACAAAAAATAGTGCATTTATTTTTAATTTAAATGGTACTAAATTATCAATTGAAGGTAATTTTACAATGACACTGTTAAAAGTTCTTGGTTCAAATCCAGCCAATAATTCTAATATTAAAACTTTTTCTATTAAGGGAACCGAAAAGCGATTACTGTTTCAATTAGGCTATCAAAAAACATTTGGAACTGATAATAATATAAATTTCTTCGGAGAAATTGGTTTTAATGGAACATTATCTCAATATAATTCTAATATTATCTATATAAATGACTTACAAATTGATTTAACCTATTATCTTAATCAAAACATTAATCCTATTGCCTCTCCAACAAAACCGCCTACTGGTTTTGGATTAGGTGCATTTGCCGGATTAGGTCTTAACTTTGACTTCAATTATCAATTTTCAATGCAGCTAATGTATTCTCCTTCTCAAGAAAAAATAAATATTGGAAACAAACCAACTTTAAAACTACAAAATAGTGTTGGTTTAAGATTTTATTATAAAATTTAAATAATCAATGATTATTTTCTAACCGTGTTTTAATAAAGTAATGTATAAAAAAAGGTAATTACAGAAATTCTAGCTATAAATAATTCAATTACCTAAAAAATTTCTTTTATGACTTAAAATTCTAAATTAGAATTGCCATAAGTCGTGTTCAAACTTGAAAATATCATTTTTAACACGATCAGATTCTAACAATGCTTCAATGCCCTTAGCATATTGATCTATCTTCCTGTCATAAACATTAGATTCTTTTGTAATATTACTGGCAAATTGTCTTTTCCAAAATATATCTTCAAAAGTTCGACGTTCACTATCATTTTTTGTATTAAAAACTTCATGTTTTGAAAAATAAGGTCGGCAAGCAGGAAAATAAACATAAAACTGATTAACTTCTCCTAAATCTTCTTTACCTTTTATTGGAGCATTAAATCCTAAACCTAAAATACGTACTTCTAAACTTGATTTTTGTTTATCAAAAAACCAATCTTCTTTGATAGATAAAGAAGAAAAAGTTTCAAAAAACCATGTTGAATCTATTGAGCCAGGCACTTTAACATTGTATGCAGATCCATCTTCAGCAAACTTCTCAACATCAGTGCTGTCTCCTTGTATTACTAATTTAGCTTTTATGAAAGATTTTTCATAAGGTACTTTAAATTCTTCGTCTTCAAATGCAACAATTTGACCAGACAAAATATATTTAATTACCAATTGAGGTAAAGAAATTCTTCCTTCTACAACGTCTTTAGGGTAAAAAAAAGATTGGTTCAATTTTTCTCTCATATCTAACCTTCTCCAAACCCTTCTTTCCCATGTCACATCTCCTTCACGCAAAAAAGAATAAGGTATATATCTTCTATTTATAGCATTCTCTTTTTCATAAATAGCATCTTTATAGTCTCCAGGTTGAAAGACTGACTGTTGAGCTAACAAAATATTTGTAAAAAAAACAAATGAAAAAAATATTAAAAAATACTTTATATGTTTCATATTTATAAGTCTTTATTTATTAAATTATCTAATTACTTTTATAGCAGCTAACGTAGGATATATTTTACCATCAGGTCCTTTAACTTTTAATTCAACATAAATTTTACTACCAACTTCTGCTTGTTTAAAAACATTTTGAGCATCAGGTGACAAAGAACTACCTTGCCCTGATACAACTTTAACGTTTCCTTTAACTTTTCCAGTAACTTCATATGATAACACAATATAATTAGCTTGAAAGTCAAAACCATTAGCACCTGCACCAATTGCACTTACCAAACTTAAATCAGTTTTCTTCATTTCCGGTGGGGCAAATTTACCCATAATTTTTGCATCCGGTTTTGGTAATGGCTTAACCCTAAACTTAATAGGAGGCCCCTGAACTTTAACCCCTTGTGCTGTCTTAGCCGAAACAGTAATAAAACACTCGCCTGTTCCGGAAAAATTAAACATATATTTTCCTGATCCAGTCGGCTGATATGAAACGCCAGAACCAGTAGCATTAATCAAAATATCCGCAGGTGCTATTCCAGCAGATGCTGCAGTAACAGGATTTGGAACACCTGCATAAAAAACATTCATTTGATCAGCAGATACTGAAGCTGCTGGAGGAGCAACCTTATATTCATTTTGAAAAGGATATATTTCAAAAGTACCATCTGGTTTTTTAAATTTGATTACACCGCTATATTTTTGATCTCCTTGCCCACTTGTTCCTACTTTATATTTCCCTTGTCCATCAATAATTTCTAAACTTTTTCCTGTAGCACCTTTTTTTGCTGATAATGAATCTATTCCCATTAAGACCTCCATATCACCAGCTGCTAATTTAGAAAAAGATGCTGACAAAAAAATATCAGCAATATATTCTTGACCTGCTTGAATATATGAAGAAGGTGCGATAACCTTGGCAATTAACTTGTCCGGTTTTATAGATAATTTACCACTTGCAGAAGAAAATACTTGAAGAATTTCAGCTTCGGCATTTTTTATATCTACTTGCATTTTAGTTAAATTGGCAATAACAGCAGCTTCTGGTAAATGATAGAAATTTTCCATTTCCCAAGACATAACAAGATCATCCTCTTTTGCTCCACTTGCTGTAGGTTTTAAATGATCTAATTTTTTCTTTAAATTATCATAATCTGAAGGAAATAAATGTTCTCCATCAGTTTTTTGCATTTTTTCTACCATGGCCATTAAATTACTCTGAAGTTTCTCCAATTTCATTTTCAATTCACTTGCAGTTAATGGACCTTTAGAGGGATTTTTTTCATCAGAACCTATTAAAACGTGGGTTGGCTCGTCGTAATTATCGTAAGCACCATTAACACAGTTTTTTATTTTCATAGTGTCCGCTGCTTTTTGACCAGCCTCTGGTTTCTCGGTATTAAGATAGACGTTAGCCTTAACTTTTTCAATATATGAAATTAATTCATTAAATTCCTTTTGAGCTTCTTGAATTCTGTTATAGTATGGTTTGGCGCCCGGGTTCCCATCAATTGACTTTTGAAATGCTTCTGTAACACGTTTATTATTATCTGATAAATTGTCTCTCGAACTTTCCATACCCTCATTAACACGAATGTAACCTAACAAAACAGTTTTAGATACATTCATAGCTAAAAGAGCTGTCAGAACCAGGTACATCATACCAATCATCTTTTGCCTTGGGGTTTCTTTACCGCCTCCCATATATTAATTTTACTTTAGTTATTTATAAATTGATTGAATTATGATTTAACATTCATTGCGCTTAACATATTTCCATAAACAGTGTTTAAAGATGTTAAGTTATTTGATAATGTTGCCATTTCTTGACGATATTTCTTGGTATCATCAAGTGAGTCGTGTAGATTTTTCATTAATTCATTTAAACCATCATAAAATTTTGAAGTTGTATCTAACTGCGATTTACTGTCTTGTAATTGTAGCTCGTATGTTGCATTTAATGCAGATAAGTTTTTAGAAACTTTACCCAAAGATTCACTTATTCCTAATGCACCTGCTTCTGTCGATTGTGCGGCTTTATTATAAGAATCTGATAGAATAGTAGCACCCGTTTTATTTGATTCAGCTATTCCTTCAAATGATTGAGCAGCTTTATTGTATGAGTCTGATAAAATATTTGCTCCAGCTTTATTAGAATCAGCTATTCCTTCAAAAGATTGTGTTGCTTTGGTGTAAGTATCAGATAAATTCGAAACATTTTTTGTTGCATTTTTGACACTATCAACATATTCATTAGTAGCAACAGAAGCGTTACTAATATCTGCCATTTTATTGACAGAATCACCTAATGATTTCATTCCTTTTCCTAAACTTGTTATTAATTCAGGTCCAATTTTAGCCTCTGCTAATAAATTATCTAATTGAGCCGTTATAGGTAAATTACTTTCTGGTTCCTCGTGATCTACGAGAGCCATTCCAGATAATTCGGGATATGCTAAAGTCCAATCCACTTCCTCATGAGGAATATCGATTCCAAATAAAATGAATAATACCGCCTCAGTTCCAAGACCAGCAATTAAAGCGGCATTAGCACCAGGCCAGTGTTGAATTTTAAACAAAGCCCCAATAATAACAATAGAGGCGCCAAAACAAGATGCAAGATGTAAGTATCTCTTGAAACCAGTAACTTTTCCTAATTTACTCATATTAAATTATGTTTATTTTTTTTATTAGCATTTATTTTAATTCATATCATACTTTGAGCGACCTAAGTAGGTCATTACATTTCTAAATCCGATGTAACACTTGGAGGTGTCTTGATATTCATAGGTTCTCGCACTTGTTTGGAGGTAATACCCCACATCTTTCCAACTTCCACCTCTTATCACTTTGCGTTTTAAAACGTTTTCATCTTTATCTTGAGCATCGTATAAGTAATCAGCGTTAGCATCATGAGCAAAATCATATGCCGACTCGTCAAATGCATTACTTGTCCACTCAGCTACATTACCCGCCATACAGTATAAACCGTAATCATTAGGATTGTAAGAATAAACTTGAACTGGATGAATTCCACCATCATCCACATAAGAACCCCTCATAGGTTTAAAATTAGCTAAAAAACAGCCTTTATCATTTCGGGTATATGGTCCACCCCATGGATAAGGAGATTTATCTAAACCACCACGAGCAGCAAACTCCCATTCACTTTCAGTAGGTAGTCTAAAATTGTTAACTATAGACTGGCCAGTTCCTATTAAATAATTATTTAATAAATTTGATCTCCAAACACTAAATGCTTTTGCTTGTTTCCATGAAACTCCTACTACGGGATAATCATCAAAAGAAGGGTGCCAAAAATACATGTTGGTTAGAGGTTCATTAAATGAATATGTATAATCATGAACCCATGCTAAAGTATCTGGATAAACATTTACAACATCTTTAATAATAAAAGCAGATCTATCTACTGCAGTTCTTACTCTTGGTAGATAATTACCCTGGCCAACAGGAATTTCATCTTTTACATTGTATGTGCCTAAGGTTTTAGAATCTTTGGTGGGATCAGCTACTGCTGAAGATTGGGTGCTAGATGGTGCTCCATTTGAACCATCGTTTAGAGTTACACCATTTATATAATCAGCTTTTTTATACTCATGAGCTGCATTTTGAACGTCTGATGATTTATTAGGTATAAAGCGATTGGGTTTTGAGGCGGCTAAACGAATATCTACAGAGTAATATTCATAATTTAGCTTACGTGTATCAATTTCTTTACGATTATAAAAACGTTCTGCCTCAGGAATATACATAGGATTTAGTATTGTTCTTATATCTTCTTCTTTGCTATTCCAATCAATAGGTTTCTCCCAACTTATATAGTTTTCTTGTAAATTATTGTCACCAACATAAACCGGCCAATTTTTTAAAAACTCCTCTTGAGGTATTCCAAAATCAGCTTCTTGGCCATTCGCAACTAATAACTTTCTTGCAATAGAATCTCTAACCCAATATACGAATTCGCGATATTCGTTATTAGTAATTTCACTGTCGTCTATATAGAAAGCTTGCACAGAAACTATTTTTGATTTAGTTGTATGTGCCATCGGAGCCTCTTCATCATCAGGGCCCATGTGGAAGCTTCCCATTTCAATAAATTGAGTACCGTAGGGATCTGGTTGAAACCACTGTTCGCGTCCAATTACACCAACTAGTTCACCAGTAATCTTGTTACAGCCAGAAATTATGGCTACGAATGAAGCTAGAACTAAAATTTTTTTCATATCAGTAATTTTAATTTATAATATTAACTGCTATACAATGTAACAGTTTTTATTATTCAAAGTTATTAACATTTTGTTAATTGTTTATGGTTTAAACGATATTTCTTTTAAAAGGTTACAAATAATAATTTAGTCTAAAAATCTATCATTACCATGTGAGGATCTTTTTTTAGCCTTTGGAGCATAACAAACACCTAAGATAAGCTCATGAGTTTGCCCTGCATTTGATGCCATAGAGCCTGTTGTAAGATCATAAGAGTAGCCAATTTTGAGGGTACCTGAATTTCCTGGACCAAAAGGCAGTTGAATACCTGCTAAAAAAGCGACAGCGTTGCTTGAGCGATACGTCCCTCCTATCCAAAACATATCACTCCACAATAAGTTTAAATTAGCATCAAAACTTGTAGAAGCTACATCCGTTTTTGTCAAAATATTGGGTTTAACTTTTAGCCAAGGAGTTATTACAGCAGAATATCCCGCCATTATATAATAATGCCGACTTAATTCAAATTGAAGACTATTATCTCCTTTAACGGTTTGGGCAGGAAGATGGGTAGAAGATAGACCTATATATAGTTGATTAGGAATTTCATAATAGGCACCAAAGCCAATATCGAAAGAAAGCTTATTTAGTTCCCCATTATTATAACCATTTGAGCCGTATGAACCAGGAATTCGAGGATCATTTCTCAAAGGTTCAGGAACAATCCAATTAGTAGTAAAACTCTTTTGAATTATTCCAAAATCGATACCTAAGCCTAAATCTCCAGGACCTATTTTTAATTTGTAAGAGCTACCAATCCGAGCAAAAATAGATTTCATAGGGCCTAAATTATCACTTATTACTGTTAAACCAACGCCAAGAGGTAAGCCGGGCAAAGGAGAATTAGCACAAACAGCCATGGATTGAGGGGCTCCATCAAAACCAGACCATTGCTTTTTGTATTGAATAATACCACAAGAACCTCCTGAAACACCTGGATAACCAGCATTATAAACTAATTTATTAAACATAAACTGAGTAAACTGAGGATCTTGTTGAGCAGAAGCTAAGCCAGCTGAAAAAATTAAAATAATTATAATCTTAGAAAAAAGTTTTTTCATACTTTATGTTAAAAATTAAACAGACATATTTTAATTTAATATACCTAGCGTGCTAAATTAGTTAATTAATTTAAATAAAAAAATATTTTTAAAAAAAATATAATAATTTATATAATTGATAAACATTATGTTATAAGATTTTTGCTTGTAATGATAAATAAAATTAAAAAGACTACATCATTTTATATCAACGGTTTGCGGCTTGGCGAAGGTGGCTATTTTTCCACTGAAATTTCATACGAAGCACACACTTCAAATTTACTAAAAACTGTAATACGAAGCAATAAGCCGCCACTTTTGCCAAACCGCTGTTAGGTGCTGGCGTTTCTGTCCAAATAGCTTATTTTAAGGTGTCGATAGTTGTCCGTTGTATAGTTGTCTACATAAACTAATCTTTGCACAATGGATATAAAGAAAAAATTTGGTAAGAAAGTCAAGCTTTTACGGATTGAAAAAGGCTGGTCTCAAGAGAAACTTGCTCTAAATGCCGATTTAGACAGAACTTATATCCCTAGTATTGAAAAGGGTGATAGGAATGTTTCTATAACAGTAATTGAAAAAATTGCAAAGGCATTTAAAACTAATATTAAGACTTTATTTGATGAGTAAGAAAAAGACAAAAGCGAAGCCGAAGAAAAATTCAGTGAATAAAATATACAAAGACGATCAATGGAATGCTTGGACAAAAAAGTCAAGTAGAGTAAAGTTTAAATCTTCTGAAAAAGCGATTGGAGATGGTGAACATAAGCTTGGTGCAGAATATGGTAAGAAACCGTTAGGCCAAAACTCTGCATATGACCTTGATGTATCGGGTGAAAAATGGGAAATAAAAAAAGTGGATTCTGATAATAGTTTTCGTCTAGGAGTTGAAGTTGCGACACATTATACGCCAGTAATTGGTAATGTTATAAGAATATTAGAAAATGTTTTAAGTATTAAGCATGATTTATTAGACACGGTTTCTGGGAACATAATAAAAGATTGTATTAAAAAAATTGAAAACATTTCACCTAGTTGCAAAACAGCTCTTTTAGATGGTTTGAGAAAAAATGAGGTTGCCGAGTCCAACTTGCAAAAAGCAAATGACATAATTGAAGAGCTGAAAACAATTTTAATAAAAGAGGGTGTAAAGGTTAAATTACATTCATCCGTTGATGGAAAAATTTATGAATATGATATTTTGAGAGCATTCAAAAAATTGACAATTGAGAATATCACGATTAAAAATAAAATTAAGCTATTAGGAAATGAAGAAGTTTATAATCGCGCACTGATTACTTCCAAAGTTATCGATGATATAAAACTTTTCGAAAATATTTCTCTGCAAAAAAAATTAAATAAAATTATCAGAGACATTTTTAATAACGTTAAGTTAGTTCTTGTCCATGAAGAAGATGGATATAAGCCTATTCGTAACCTCAAAAATATTTATTGTAATAGAATTACAAGTGGGCTACCAAGATGTAAAATGCTATAATACTAAATACGTAAATTATATGCGGCAATGTCCGCTCGTTTTAAAAAGAAATAACAGAAATGAAAGTAGTTGGAAATTATTATCAAGAAAATGGGATGCACTTAGTTAAATTAACTTTAAGTGAAACTGACGAGCGCATTTTCAAAGTTTATTCAGGAAGAGCAGGAAAGACACTTGCTTTAATGGCTGAGAAATATCCTGATGGAATTACAACTAAAGATATGAGAGAGAAGCATGGTATTGATGACAATAAATTGTTTGGTGAATTATTAGATCAATCAGGCTTTAGAGAATATATGGAGCATATTGGTACCCAAAATAGATTAAAGGTTTGGAAATTGCACTTAGAAATTCTTTGGGCAAATACAATTGACAACGCTAGTCCAATTTGGTTTGGGATACACACACAAGGAAATTTGCAAAAATTTTTTGATGAACTAGAAAACAAATACGGTCTTAGGTGTAATTTATTGGGTAATACTTTGTACAAAAGTTCAAAAGGGAAATTTAGTAGCAATTTTAAGAAAATAGCAATAGACCATAGAGTGCCACAATTAAAAGGTGGAGAGGATAAAATCGAAAATTTGCAATTACTCTCGTATTATATTAACGAAAGAAAAAATCAAATTTGCGCAAAGTGTATTAATAGTGTTTGCGAACAATGCGTTTTAGCATTTCCAGAAAATTCATCAGAAATTTACCCTACTGGTGAGGATATTTCCGACCTAACAAAATGGAGAGAAGATATTTAGGCTAAGACTAATTCTAGTTGCTTCGCTCCCTTTTTAATTTTAAACTTACCTTCTTCGAAGTCTTTTAAAACTTTACCTAAGTGGTAGGCGAAGCCCACCGCTACTGCATTCCCGATTTGTCGAAACTGAGAAGAAGTTGAACCATAAAATTCGAAGTCGTCAGGAAAAGATTGTATTCTTGCGGTTTCTCTTACAGTAAATCGTCTTTTACAATTCGGATGCACAGCGATTACTGGGCCACCTGTGCCACCGCCTCTGCCAACCATTGTTGGCCCGGGTTTGTCCCAGTCAAGTTTGCGGTTACCCATATATCCATTAATTTTTACTTTATGTTTTAGTCCGTATTGATTTAATATTTTTTCAGCGGCTTTTGTATGAGGCTCCGGTAAATCTCCAATTGCGTCTCTTAATGTTTTGAATGGTTTTAATTTTGGGTCATTGCTGTCGTGTGTTTTTTTAGGAGGAAAATTTTGAAATAAAATTTCGCGTTTTTCACTTTCAATATCATTTGATACTCCCAAAAAAATAACTCGCTTTCTTCCTTGTGGAACACCATAATGGGCGGCATTTAGCAAATACATTTTTACATCATAACCTGAGCTTCCATTATCAACTCCAATATTTTTGAAATCATTCAAAATCATTTTAGCAATTTTTCCTTGACCCAAACTTAATAGGCCTGGAACATTTTCTGCAAGAAAATATTTTGGTTTTGTTTCCGAAATTATTCTAACTATTTGTAAGTACAACTCATTTCTGCTGTCAGATGCTTCCCGATATAAATTAGCAACCGAAAATCCTTGGCAAGGGAAACCTCCTGTTAGTATATCGTATGCGGGAAGAATACTTGTGTCAAGTTGTTTGACATCGCCAAGCCAAAAGTGCTTACCAATATTATTTTCGTAAGTAACTTTACAATCTTTATCAAAATCGTTTGCAAAAACTACTTTGTGTCCAGCTTTAATGAAACCTAGGTCTAGACCCCCACAACCTGCGAATAATGAAACTACTTTCATATTATTTTTTAGTTTTTAAATATTCAATTTTTTGTTCTGCAACTTTCAAAATATCTCTGTCAGCGTCCGCTTCAATTATTTTGTAAGCTAATTGGTCACTTAAATTTTCTTCTATTAATAATTGCTCGTCATACTTGAAAAATTTTGCAACCAATTTTATTTGCTCTTTTGTTGCCTGTCTTTCGTTGCGTTCAATTTTACCTAGCAAAGAAGTGTCTATGCCGATTTCACTTGCTACTTCGCGCAATGACATTTTTTTCTGTTCACGTAATGAACGAAGCTGTTCGCCAAATGAAGAAACTAGATTTTTTGTCAATGTCATTGAGGACTAATTTTGTCCAAAAGTAAAATAAAAAACTGTCGGGGACAAAATTTGTCCTTAAAAGTTTTCAACAGTCAAAAGTGTGTTCTTTTTTCTTTGAAGATTAAAGGTCGAAGTGAACAATTGTCTTGTTTTCAGGGTCGTCCTTTTACGCTTGCACCTAACTTAATGCTAATGATAATAAAATTAATTTTGATTTTTTAGCCTCTATCAAATTTTAGGTTTTTATATTATTTGTATATTTAAAATAAAAACGTATATTTGTAAACCCAGATTTTATTAAATATTAATTAGCAATGAAAAAAGAAATTCATCCCGAAAATTATAGACTTTGTGCTTTTAAAGACATGAGTAATGGCTACACATTTATTACTCGTTCTTGTGCAGAGACAAAAGAAACTCTTGTTTATGATGATGGTGTTGAATATCCTTTAGTAAAATTAGATATTTCGATGACTTCGCATCCTTTTTACACTGGCAAACAAGTTTTAGTTGATACTGCAGGCCGCGTGGATAAATTTCGAAATCGACAAGCCAAAAAGAAATAATATTTAATTTTACATAATTTAAAAGAAAGCTCAACAAATTGTTGGGCTTTTGTGTTTTTAATAAGTTAAATATTATAAATTTGAAAAATAATTATTTTAAAAGCTACTTAGTAAAATCAAAATCGTCTAAACATTTGTTGAATATCTTTCGAAATAATTTAAATAGATTAATTCAAACATTTGCTAAAAAATATTTAGTATTAGTATTATTATTATTTATATATGTTATTTTTTCTGCATTTTATTTATCTAAACCAAAAACAATTATCCTATTTTTTATACCTTGTTTTGGTAAAGAAAAACTTGTGATAGATAAAAACTATTATTCGGAAATAATTAGTGATAGTATAAGTATTCAATCGCTTCGATTTTATGTATCTGGTATTTATTTACTTAAAAATGGCAAAAGTATATACCAAACAAAAAATCAATGTAATTTAATTGACATAAGTAAAAAATTACGAATTGAAATAAATACCAAATCTGAACTTGATTTTGACTGCATTCAATTTAACATTGGGGTTGATAGTTCAAAGCAAGTATCTGGGGTAATGGGAGGTGATTTAGACCCTATGAATGGAATGTATTGGACTTGGCAAAGTGGATATATAAACTTTAAATTAGAAGGTAAAAGCAATATTTGTAATACTCGAAATAATATTTTTCAATTTCATATTGGCGGATACCAATCGCCAAACAATACTATACAAAAGATTATGCTTCCTGTTAAAAATGAAACAAATATTATTATAAGATTTGATATTAAAAATTTCTTATCACAAATAGATTTAAAAAATGTTAACGAAGTTGTTTCGCCCAGCTATAAATCTGTTCAAATTTCAAAACAATATGCTAATATTTTTTCAATTGAATAATGAAATTTAATATTATACTCATAAGTTTTATTTTATTTATTTCAGCAATAACAATTAAAAAAGGTGTTCAATTAAAATATCCAGATTATTTTCCTAAACCAAATTATGATTTAAAAAACAATCCACTCTCTAATGAAACAATTGCTTTAGGAAGATTATTATTTTACGATGCAATATTATCAAAAAACAATACGATTTCTTGTGCATCTTGTCATTCATCGTATAATGCATTTGCACACACCGACCATTCTTTAAGCCACGGCATCAATGATTTAATTGGTAAAAGAAATGCTCCAGGCTTAATGAATTTAGCATGGCATAAATTATTTATGTGGGATGGTGCAATAAATCACTTAGATATGCAAGCCCTGGCTCCAATTAATCATCCAAAAGAAATGGGAGAAAGTATGAATAATATTGTTGATAAACTTAAAAAAAAACATCCCTACCCCACTCTTTTTAAAAGAGCATTTAGAGATTCCATTATTACTGGTGAAAATATTTTAAAAGCGCTTTCGCAATTTCAACTATGTTTAATTTCGGCAGAATCTAAATACGATCAGGTAAAAAAAAATAGAAAAAAATTTAGTGATCAAGAAAATAGGGGTTATGTTTTATTTAAAACAAATTGCAATTTTTGTCATACCGAACCATTATTTTCTAATTATACATTTGCAAATAATGGCTTAGCGATTGATTCAACTCTAAATGATTTTGGACGTTGGCAAGTAACTAAAAAATCAACAGATAGTTTAATGTTTAAGATACCTAGTTTAAGAAACTTAAGTTACACCTACCCATACATGCATGATGGACGATTTAATACAATTAATCAAGTTATTAATCATTATACAAAAGGAATAAAACAAAGTGCTAATTTGGCGACCGAGCTTAAAAAAGGAATTTTATTATCATCAAATGAAAAAACTGATTTAATTGCTTTTTTATTAACATTAAATGATTCTGCATTTGTATTTAATCTTAACTTTGCTTATCCAAAATAGTATTATTAAATAATATGAAAGAATAAAAAAAAGTATTAATTAAAATAAAATCAATAAATAAATGAAAAAATCTAACTATTCTGCTTTAATTATGTTGGGCGCAAGCATAGTCAAGGCACAACTTAATCCAGTAATTACTTCATGGTTGCAAAATAATATTACCACAGGAACTTATTATGTTAGTGGTAATTCTACTGCGCAATCAAACGGAATATTAGTAAATTGCCAACAAGTTCAATACTCTAGTGGCTCAGTATACGTATCCACAACGGGAGTTCCTGCATATCCTGTGGGACCATTTACCGGAGACGGAAATCCAGGCCAAGCAGGAAATCAAAATGCAATATTTAAATTTCCGTTAAACCCTACTGCAAATACTGGAAGTCTAACAACAGTAAATATGGGAAATGCAGCCATATATATTAATGGGGTTGCGCATTTTGCATTTGGTGATGGGGTAAGTTGGAAAAGTTCAACTAATGCATTTGCTGGAGGACCATTGGGTGGTCAGGGAGATAATGTATGGAATAGAGATGCAGTAAAATATGAAAAATTAGGTTTTGATTGTTCAAAAGGACATCCTGCAGGAACTAATTATCATCACCATCAAAATCCAAGTGCTTTTGATAAAGATTTGATTGTTATTTCAACCATTTGCAATTTATATGATGCAGATGGGTTATATACTATTAACACTGCACAACATTCTCCTCTAATTGGTTTTGCATACGATGGCTTTCCAATATATGGCGCATATGCATATGCCAATACAGACGGTACGGGAGGAATCGTAAGAATGAAATCTGGATATCAACTCAGAAACATGATTGCAAGAACTACTAATGCTTTAGGCGCAACTGTTAGTTCAGGACCTCCTATAAATGCTACTTACCCATTAGGAAGTTTTGACTTAGATTATGAATGGGTTGCCCATACTGGAGATGCAAGTTATTTAGATAAGCATAATGGCCGTATTTGTAAAACGCCAGAATATCCAAATGGAACTTATTGTTATTTTGCTACAGTTGATGCCAATCACAATTCTGCTTTTCCTTATGTGCTTGGGCCTACTTTTTATGGAAATAAAGTTGTTACTAAAGTAACCTCTATAACCGAAGCTACAACAACCTATACCACTCCGATTTTACCACCAAATGCAATCTCTGAAAAAGAATTTAATAACATGTTGGTTGAAGTTTTCCCAAATCCATCATCCGATTTAGTTGCCATACAAATTGGTGGTCTATTAAAAGAAAATTTAAAAGTAGAATTATTGAGTACTGATGGAAAAATAATAAAAAACACTACTATTAATAAGGGTCAAACTATTGCTTTTTTTGATTTACAGACTGTGTATAGTGGAATTTATTTTATAAAAATTTCTAATTTATTTTACAGTAAGACAAAAAAAATTATTGTAACAAAAGAGTAACTAATTTAATCATTTAATTTAAAGCCCATAATTTAAAACTTATCGGGTTTTTTTTATTTGATTTTTTACTTTTAAAAACTTGTTTGGGTCTAATTACAAGGTCTAAAATTTTAGGGCCACAAAAATTTTGAACCATATTATATTTATATTTAGAGAAATGAATAAAACCACCCATACCTATTCTATAAAATTTATCATTCATAATATTTGATTTATGTCCGCTACTTTCCATCCAACCCATAAAAAGATTTATTGCTTTATATTCTCCATAATAACAATTTTCCCCACAAAGAACATAAGGAATAAAACAATTAAAATTACCAGTTAAATAAACTCTTAATGGGAAGCCTTGATGCCCAATTTGAGATGTAACACCAGATATTAAGGCATGAGATATGGCAGAATTAGTTAATAAATAAGAAGGTCTTAATAATGGAACATCTTTTAATCTTTTAGACTCTTTAAGATTTGTAATGCCTTTTCTTTCAGAATATTCTTTTCCATATTTTATTTCAACATATTTTTTTAATAGGGTTGGATTTTTACGTGCTAAATTGCATAAACGAATAATTTCTTTAGATCTTCGGCCCATTATGAGATTAAATCTTCCGGTATTAGCTCTAATAATTGTAATTTTTTCTTTTGATGTATAAGAAGAATTTAAATAGGTAATGTTACAACCATGAATTGTTATTACAAATAATAATAAAAATAATAGCTTGATGATTCTCATTAATTTAAAAAAAGGTTTAGATTATTTCTTTTTTTAATTATTAAATACTGATTATAGCTAAAAGTTACCATAAAGACTATTAAATTACGATAAATCAATAAGAAAGGTGGAATTAATAAATTTGATTTATTAGCAAAAATAGATTTTAAATCTTCAATCTAATTTTTGGAAAAAAAATAAATAGAGATAAAAAATTATAGTTCTTCTGAATAATGAATTTTAACTATTACTTCATTCTCTCTATTAATAACATCCCAAGGAGCATTGTAACCTAAATAAAAAAAATTACCTATCATTTGAATTTTGATTTCAGATAATTCTTTTTTGAGTTCTTCTTGTTTTTTTAAGATGATTTTTTCGTTTGCAAAACCACCAAACTTGATTGCTGCAAAATAGCCTTCCTCTGAATAATGCAATTCAATAGTTGAATCTTGTGGCTTTGGTAAATCGTTTAAATTGTATTGGGCAGGCATCACAAAACTCATTTTACTATTAGCTGTATCTTTTTCCATATAAACTGGGGCAGTCATTGAAATCTTATTCGAAGATTGATTAGCACCAAAAATATAGCCAGCAAGTTTTCTAAAATTATCATTACTACTACCCATATATGATTTTGATGAAGACTTTACTGAAGCCATAATCGCTTTAGGATAAAAACGAATTTCTGTTTTATTTATTTTTTTTATGAGTTGATACTTTTGACGTTCGGTAGATTTTTGAAGAGAATAAGACATTATTAAGAATAAAACTAGTAATACAGATAAAACGATTAAAATTATTTTCATAGACAAAATTAAAGTATAAATAAAAAATAATACAATTTGATAGTTGATTTGTTTAAAACAATAATAAATATTAATATTTAAAACATTTTGGTAATATTACAATGATAAAATTAAGAATTAAATGGCAGAATTAATAATATGTATAGTAGCATTTTTTGGCTCTGCACTTACGTTTTTTTCTGGGTTCGGACTTGGTACTATTTTAGTCCCAGTTTTTGCTTTATTTTTCCCGATTGAACTAGCAATTTCGTTAACGGCAATAGTTCATTTTTTAAATAATTTATTTAAGCTAAGTCTTGTTGGTAAAAATATTAATAAAAAAACAGTGCTTCATTTTGGAATTCCCTCAATAATTGGTGCTTTTGTTGGTGCTTACCTTTTAACTTTTATAAGTAAAATGAATTTTATTTTTGAATACACTTTTTACGATAATACATTTCAAGTGATGCCAGTTAAATTAACAATTGCAATTTTACTTTTGCTTTTTGCCTTATTTGAAATTATACCAAAATTATCTCAACTTGAGTTTGATACAAAATATTTAAAAATTGGGGGATTATTGAGTGGTTTTTTTGGTGGCCTGTCTGGAAATCAAGGTGCATTAAGAACCGTATTTTTGATTCGTGCCAATCTTTCGAAAGAATCATTTATAGCAACAGGAGTTGTAATTGCATGCATGGTAGACGTGATCCGTTTATCAGTTTATGGAAAACAGATTTTTAAAACTAGTGAATTAAATTATAGCCTGATTATCATTTCTACTATTTCGGCTTTTATTGGTGCTTTTATTGGAAATAAATTATTAAAAAAAGTAACAATAGTTACAATTAAATATGTAGTTTGTGTTGTATTAATATTTTTTTCATTACTTCTTGGTCTTGGTATGATATAAAAATATGGGTTTAATTAAAATTTAGATATGAAAAAAAAATTATTTTATTTTCTATTATTTCATTTTGTTTATTATAATGCTCAAATTGACTTATTAAAATATGTAGAGCCTATTATTGGCTCTGAAAAAATGGGCCATACTTATCCTGGCGCAACTGTTCCTTTTGGAGCGGTTCAATTAAGCCCAGAAACAGATACCCTGGCCTATGAAAAAAACGGAAAATATAATGGAGAAGTTTATCAATATTGTTCAGGATACAAATATGAAGATAAATCAATAGTAGGATTTAGCCATACTCATTTTAGTGGCACAGGGCACTCTGACTTAGGAGATTTTTTAGTAATGCCAACACAAGGAGAATTACAATTGAATCCAGGAATTGCATCAAATACAAAAAGCGGTTATCGATCTAAATTTTCACATCTAAATGAAATTGCAGAAGCAGGATATTATAAAGTTAAATTAGATGATGACAGCATTATTGCTGAATTAACATCAACAACTCGAGTTGGCATGCATCAATATACTTTTAAAAAATCTAATCAATCTCATATTATTTTAGATTTAATTTCTGGAATTTATAACTACGATCAAAAAAATGTTTATACATACGTTAGAGTAATAAATGACTCATTAATTTCGGGCTACAGACAGACAAGTGGCTGGGCAAGAACACGAACGGTTTATTTTGCGATGTCTTTTTCAAAGCATTTCTTTCAATACGGCCAAAAAAATTACGATTCAAATCAATCTTACCGAGGATTTTGGAATAAGTTTAATCAAAATATTAACTTTCCTGAAATTGCTGGAAAAAAAATAAGACTATATTTTGATTTTAAAACTGAAGATGCTGAAAAAATAAAAATAAAATTTGCTCTTTCTCCAGTAAGTCAGGAGAATGCATTACAAAATATGCAAACTGAAATAAAAGACTGGGACTTTGAAAGAGTAAAAACTGAAGCAAAAAACTTATGGAACAAAGAATTAAATAAAATTATAATTAATGCAGAAGAGGATGTTAAAATAAATTTTTATACCTCAATGTATCATACATTTATTAATCCAACAGTATATACAGATATAAACGGTCAATATAAGGGCTTAGACCAAAGCGTTCATCAGGCTGATGGATTTATTAATTATAGTACTTTTTCATTATGGGACACTTATAGAGCGCTACATCCTTTTTTTAATATTATTCAACCTTCACGAAATAATGACATGATAAAATCGATGCTAAGTCATTATGATCAGAGTGCTCTTCATATGCTACCTATTTGGTCGCATTATGCAAATGATAATTTTTGTATGAGTGGCTACCATAGTGTATCTGTTATTGCAGATGCAATAATAAAAGGAGTTTATAATGGAAATGAAAATAGAGCTTTAGACGCCTGCATTAAAACTGCGAATCAGCGCAATTATGAAGGAATAGGAGAATACATTGACTTAGGGTTTATCCCATCAGAAAAAAGTAGAGTTTCCGTTTCCAATAATTTAGAATATGCTTATGATGATTGGTGTATAGCCCAAATAGCAAAAAAAATAAATAAAACAGAAATTTATAATGAATATATCAAAAGATCTAAAAATTGGGAAAACAATTTTAATAAAACTTCGGGTTTTATGCAGCCAAAATTAGAAGATGGCAGTTTTAAAAAAGAATTTGATGCCTTAAGCACAAACGGACAAGGATTTATAGAAGGCAATAGTTGGAATTATAGTTATTTTGTACCACATGATCCAATTGGATTAATAGAAAAGATGGGCGGTGTAACTAAATTTACATCTCGTTTAGACAATTTATTTACGATGCAATTATCTGATTCTTTTTTTTCAGAAACAGAAGATATTACCAGAGAGGGAATAATTGGAGGATATGTTCATGGCAATGAGCCTGCGCATCATGTAGCTTACTTTTATAATTGGGCTGGCCAAGCTTGGAAAACTCAAGCCCAAGTTCGAAATATATTAAAATTACAATATAAACCAGCACCGGATGGATTAGGAGGAAATGATGATTGCGGACAAATGAGTGCTTGGTACATTTTTTCTTCATTAGGATTTTATCCATTTGCTCCGGGTTCTGATCAATATGCGTTGGGATCACCAATAATTAATGATGCAGAACTTAAATTAGAAAATGGAAATATTTTTAAAATTGAAGTTATAAATCAAAGTGAGAAAAATATATATGTACAAAAAATATTGTTAAATGGAAAAAAATTTGATGAATTATTTCTAAAACACTCTGATATTGTTAATGGATCGAAATTGACATTTTATATGGGTTCAAAACCAAATAAAAATTATTCTCGACACTAAAATAAATTAAAACTAGCGCTTGATTTATTTTTTTTAAGGGATATGATTTAGCCATTATAAAATATCTGTCTCATTTTTAATACAAATACCTTTGTAGTTACAATAATCACAAATTCTTGTTTGAACTATTTTTTCAAATGATTCTTTAGATTTAGGTATATTATTATTGATATCGTTTGTAAATTGATACATTTCTTGAGTTTCAGTTAATATTGATTCTGAAAATGATAAAATTTCATCATTAGTAAAAGTGATAATTTTTTCTTTATTTTCCTTCAAAAAATAAATTATACAAATTACATCATCAGGTGTCTTGCTATAGAGACTACATGCAAATGAAGTATAGCCTGCTAATTGTTTTCGCTGCTTTAGTTCATCTTCCTTTCCCGTTTTCCAATCAAAAATATAAATTTTATCTCCGAGTGGCATCAAAAAATCTACCTTGCAATAAGCTTTTAATCCATTAATTCTTGTTTCTCCAAATCCATCAGGCTCAATCATCCATTCGTTTGATTGCTTCATTGCGTTATCAATAATCCACTTAAATCTCTCACTATCTAAAAATCTATCGAGGTACTCTAAAACCGTATTAGAAATTTCTTCAGTATTTATTTGTTGCTGCTGTTTATAATAAACCTCAAAAAATTCCTTTTTATTACAGTAATCAGTCGCTAGTTTTTTCGCCCAAATTTTTAGTTTATCTCTATCAATATTTTTAGGGCTTTTGACTAAGCGCTGGAGTATAGCTTTTACAACATCATGAAAAATATTTCCTATTTCTAAAGCAACAGAGGTAAGTTGTTTAAGCCGAAGTAATTCTTTTTTTTCTATTTCAAAATCGTAGTTTTTTGCATAATAATCGTAATAATATTGCCTTTGACAAATTTTAAATTTATCATATCTACTAGCCGACCAACCAAGAATGGCGGTAAATGGATATTTATTTAGTTTTAACATCAGCGCTGTATTAAAGTTGATTATTAAATAGTTGAACTAATTCGACTAATTCAAATTAAAAAATTAAAAAAAATTATTCATGCTATCTAATTTACTTCTTTTTTAGATAATTATAGGAAAATACTTTTTATATTCTTTATATTTTTTATTTAATAATGATTAGTAGTATTGCTATTCATTAAAATTAAATTCTGTGTTTTTTTTATTCATAAATAATATTCAAAATATTATTTATTTATATTTTAATTCTCCTCATTCACATCATCACTTTCTGGTAAAATCAAATTGGTATCAGTTTGCGAAGCAGTTTCTATGCTTTTAAGAGTTCGTTGTATAGCTCGTGAACGTTTACCAATCACATCATCTAATTGGTTTAAACCTGTTTGAATATTACCTTGAGCTTTTTGCATTAGCCCACCAAAATTTTCAAACTCTTTTTTTACAGCACCTAATACTTTCCAAACTTCCCCACTACGTTTTTGGATGGCTAGGGTTTTAAAGCCCATTTGTAAACTATTTAAAATAGCAGCGAGAGTTGTTGGGCCTGTAACAATAATTTTATAGTTACGATTTAAGTCTTCTAATAAACTAGCTTTACGCACAACCTCTGCGTAAATACCCTCAAAAGGTAAAAACATAATACCAAAATCGGTTGTATTAGGGGGATCGATGTATTTTTCGTGGATTTCTTTTGCCATACGTTTAATGGTGTTTTCTAAATTCTTTTGAGCAACTTCAATAGCTGGTAAATCGCCCAACTCGTGAGCAGTTTGCAATTGTTCGTAAATATCTTTAGGAAACTTCGCATCTACAGGCAACCACACGCAAGAGTTTTCTTCATCACGACCTGGTAATTTAATAGCAAACTCTACTAAATCATCACTGCCTTCTTTTGTTTTTACATTCGCCTGATATTGCTCAGGTGCCAATACTTGTTCTAACAACATGGCTAATTGTACTTCGCCAATGCCACCGCGCATTTTTACATTGCCTAAAACTTTTTTTAATCCACCCACATCTTGTGCTAAGGTTTGCATATCACCTAAACCTTTTTGCACTTCTATTAATTGTTTACCAACGGTTTCAAAACTTTGACCAAGGCGTTCGCTGAGTGTTTTTTCTAATTTTTCTTCAACGGTTACTCTAATCGCTTCTAGCTTTTTTTCTGTGCCTTCAACTAACATATTTTGTTTTTCGTTTAACTCCTTAAACTTATCACGTTGCAAATCATTAAAAGAGCGTACATTTTTATCAAAGCTTTCTTCAAAACCTTTAAATGAGTTTACCATCGAGTCGCGCATTAAGGTATTATCCTTTTGAGCCTTTTCATTGAGCTCTTTTAAGGTATCGCTTAATTCTTTTTTAAGATCTTTCAAGGTGGTATTTAGTTCGTTTCTATTATCTTTGGCGAGTTTGGCATTTTCCTCGCGGTTCAATCTAAAATCGTCTTTTAAACTGTTTTCAATTTTTTGTAGACTTTTATCTAGGGCTTCTATTTTTAAACTGAGCTCTTGATTTTGAGTATTTGGTTTGGCTTTAAATACAAAGACTAAAATTAAATTTAGAATGGCTAAAGCAATGAGGATGATGAGTAAGGTTTCCATATTTTTATGTCTTAAAATTTTTTGTTTATTGTTAATTGATTTTAATGGGTATTCATTTGTTAGTTTATTATCTTTTTAATACTGCGCTAATATAATGCAAGGTTATTCATTATTTTAATTCTTGTAATAATAATTGATATACAAATTATAATAATCATCGGTTTCTCTATCAAAATAATCGAGTTCATTATTAAATATTATGCCAATCAGATCTTTGGCTCTATGAAAATCAATATTATTATGCTTCCCGTTATTTTTTAAACGCTCTAGCATGTTTAAAGATTGCTCTTGAATTGTTTCTAAAAAAAGTCTTTCTTTTTCGAGTTGTTGTATTTTTGTCATTTTTATTTGGTTTAGAATTATAAATTTATTCAGATGGATAAAAATTTTATTTTACATGATTATGATCAATACCGCAAACTTTATTTTCATACCAAAAGTTTTGGTTATAAATTAGATCTTCTCTGGCATATTTATCGGTACATTTCAATAACATGTCTACCACTAATTTTTTTGAAAAGAGATGAGTCATAATTTCTTTTATATATTCTTCATCTAATTGATTTAATGCCTCTTCTAAGTTTTCTTTCAAAGATTTGTTTTTATCAAAGCTAATATCCTTGTCTAAAAAGGAAATACAATCCTCGTATAAATAGTCGTACCTCAGCATAATTTCAATAATAATTTCATATGGCATAGTAGCCCTGGCATGCTCAAATAAGGAATTTAGGCAAATTGAGTTTAAATACGTTCTGAAAGAAGCATCGTCTGTTTTTTGTATTTGTTTTTTCATGATAATTTTATTTATTTTTTTATTTTTACTGTTTATGTTTTACAATTCTTTATAAGATTTAAAGCCGTCTAACTTCATGCAAACTTTTTCTACCCCTTTCGTTTTAAACTGTTTAACCCATGATTTGAAATAGTGAGAATAATAATCGGTATCCCATTTATTCATGAGTATCAACACTTCTTTATTTTTTAGTTCGCAAGCTTCAACATGCTGGAGTGCCTCTATTAAATTAGTTAATCCACTGTCCTCATTATAAAATTCAACAATTAATAATTTTTGACAAGTTGCGCCATTAATACCAGGAATAAAATTGACTTCAGAATTTTTATATTGAACAAAATCTCGAATAGACCTAATTTCAATATTTCGATAATGCCCATTATTATCAATAAATTCTCGATCTATGGTATCACAAAAATTATCTAAATTTGTTTCCAATAAAAATGATAGTTCTTTATCAATACTGGCCTTAGATGTGCTTTTAGTTCCAATGCTAATATTTTTTCCGCCGGTGCGCGCAGTAATGTATTCAAATTGCTTAATAGCTTCTTCGGTGATGACACCAATGCTAATGATGTGTATTTTACAACTAATGCCATTACTAGCGGCATAGTCGGCAGCATCTTTCACATTACCACCACAGGTTTCTTCACCATCGGTAACCAAATAAATTTCTCTTTCTGCATTTGGTTCAAGTTTCAAATTATCCACTGCTGTTGTAATGGCTAAAGCTAATGGCGTAGAACCTCTTGGTGCTGGAATATCATTTAAGATAAAATCTTTTAATTTTTTAAAATTTGCATTCGGAATATTTTGTAAACCGCCAACCATATTGCAGGAGCCACCAAACAAACGGATGCCTACTTTATCGGCTGAACTGATGTATGGTAAAATTTTGTCAATTAAAATTTCTTTAGCCAAATCCATTTTGATTTTATTTCCTGGTAGTGTTTCTCCCATGGAACTTGATGTATCGATTAGTATTTCTTTTACTGTTATCATTTTTTTAAGTATTTAGTTATTAATAATATTATTTCTTTTTAGGTTATTGCAAAAGCGATAGGCTTTTTGATTGATGATATTTGCGGTTCCGTTGATATGACTATGAAATGTTTCTGTTGATCTCATTTCGTGAGTTGTGTAAAAAGTAACCCCATTAAATAGAGCAAAAGCATTATTTCCTAAATCTTTCATTTCGCGTTCTATCGAATACTGAAGATTTAACATGGAAGGACTATTGCGCCAATCTTTATGACTCATTGTTTTACTATCTGTTGCAAGCATTGCATAAACCTCTTTAACAAGTTGATTAACCACTCGCTCATCAACTCTCACGCTTTCCATACCATTAAAGGATTCGTACAAAATTCCTTTTTTAGCTTTATAGGTTTTAATAATAGTGCTAATTTCAAAATCATTAAAATCTAAAAACGAGGTGTGTTTTTTTGTAAAAACTTTTAAGGATGATGAAAATTGATTTGCGCATCTAATCAAATTTGAGGCTGTTCCAATATGAAAGCGTTTAGTGCCGTCAAACGAATTTCCTATAAATAAATATTCTTCATTTTGGCAGCCATTTATTTTTAAATTCGGATTGGTGTTTTGTAAAAAAGCAAGAATGATTTTCCCATTATTTAACTCATCAAAGCCTTTTAATTTAAACTCACCTGTTTTGGTAAGTTTATGAGTAAAATCTAACAATTGATAATTGGTTACAGGCTCATAATGTTTACCAACAATGCTGAGTAGTTGGTTCGTATCGTTTCTGATAATGGCCTTTTTTCCAGTATCAAATGAATTATTTACAGTAACTGGTTCAAGTTTAATGTCCCAATTTAATGTTGATTGAAGTTCTGTTTTCATCATGTTTTAATTTTTAGTGTTAATGATTAAAGACAAATTGTATTTTTTGTAGGAATTGACAGTTTCAAATAAAAATATAATAGACATAAAAAGCATAAAAAGCCCAATGATGTAATTAACCATTAAAGTATCTGTTTGAATCTGACAGTTGTGATAAAATAACAAGCCAACAAAGCTTATGTAGAAAAACATATTAAAATTGAAAATAAATTCTTCCTTTTCTTTTGAAAGTGTTTTAGAAATAAAGGTGGCGTATAGCGAACTAAAAGTTCCAAAATGAAAAAATGCCAGTGTAAAAATAAAATTAGGTGTCCATTGTGTTTTAAAAATAAAACCTTCAACAATTAAAATAAGATAATTAATACTCAAAATAATTAGGATTTGAAAAATGATTGATTGTGTTTTTTTTGTTTTCATGAGGTTATTGTTTTTATGGTTTAGTTTTTTGTTTTTTTATTTATAAATCATTTTTGGTTATTCTGATTTCTGCAACAAAGCTATGGCGAGTTAAACGGATTGTTTATGCGGTTTACTCAAAAAAGAGCAAAAAAAATCAATTAGCAGATTAACAAATTGATTTGCAGTAAAATAAAATTTATTTATTTTTGTATTTTAAGGTGAATTGGGGTGAAAAAATAATAATTTATTTAATTATATGTATCAAATTAAAGAAATTTAATCAATAAATCATCGACATTTTCTCATCTTCATCTAATCTGATGTTATAAAAATTGAATTCGTTTTTATCACCAAATTCTTTTTCTATTAAATCAAAAGATGTTGTTCCTTCTGGTAATTTTGGAAAGTAAAGCGAAAAATAACGCCATTCGATAGATGAATTAAAATGATGTTTTGCTGGCCCAAACGGAATGTTAGTTGCTTTTATTAAAAAATATTTTGTTTGTATTTTTTTTGGTTTAAAAGATTCGGCAATTGATTCTCCCATTTCTTTACAACGAATAAAGGTTTCAGGTTTAATGTGAATCCATTCACCGGCATCAAACTCACCAGCTTGATATCCAAAATCTATTTTAGTTCCTTGATCACTTATTGTAATGCGAAGTAATTGAACAGCGCCGTCCATATCTTTATGACTTGGATTAGAAAAAATAAACGCTTTAGAATTCTGTTTCGTTTTTTTATTCATGGCCAAGACTTTTAGTATATTTTAATAAGGAGTCGTTTAATTTATGTTCAATTCTTTTACATAACCATCTCGGACTAATCAGCGTCATGTGTTCGCTATACGACATAATCAAAGAAATGAGTTCGGTTGTTGGCACCACCTGTATTGTAACTATAATTTCACCTTCGCCATCGTATTCTCTATACGTTTGAGATTTATGTAATGGCATTGATTTTATATAATTGGCCATTTTGTTACTTACCCAAAGTTTAATTTTTTCAGGCTCAACCGTTTCTTTATCAGATTTAATGTTAGTTAAACCAATTTTATTATCAAATAAACTGCGTATATCTTCATCTCTATTTTCAATGAATTTTTTATCAATAAGTATCGGATCATAAATTCGATCTAAACCAAAATAACGCAGCTCATTATGCTCTTCAGAATAGCCAACCAAATACCAACGCTTATTGCTCTCCTTTATCAAATAGGGATGAATAATAATAGACTTAAATAATTTTTTATCGTAGGAATAATGGATAAACGAAACGGGTATTTTGTTTCGAATACTTGTAACCAAGGTTTCAAAATGTTCCATGCCTCGCATGTAAGTCGTTTCTTCTGGCTGAATAGCGTTTACTGAGGTTTTATCTTTATCTGTTTTTTTAATGTTGAGAGAAGAAAATAATTTGTCGATGGCATGGTTGTATGAATCGTTTACTTTAATGCCTTTAAATTGTTGAAGAACACTTGCAGCTAATGCAATCGTTTCAAATTCTTTTTCGTTTAAACTTAAGGATTGAATTGTAAAATCAGGAAACTTAACAAAATCATAATAATACCCTTGGTTAGAACGTTTAAATTTTATTGGGGCATTATAGCCACCCTCATCTTCGCCCTTTTTCATTTGCGCAATATCCTTTTGAATAGTAGCCGTTGAAACAGATGTTTTAAGTTCACGTTCAATCGTATATTTTAAATGATCCATTGTTGGGAATGGCTTATAAATGTTTGTTAAACATTCGTCAATGATTTTATATCGCAAGTTGGCATCACTTGGAGGAGGCATAAAAAAAATTTTAGTTTAGTAAATATAAAAAATAAAACGGAAAAACGATATGGTTTATTTTTTTTAATTTTTTTAAAGTTTTGATATTTAGATGGAGTTAAAAAATTTAATTAAGAAAATAGATAGTTGATAAAAAAAACAGCTAGAAGTTCGAATTAAGGCGAGTTTTATAATAAAATTTAACAAACTAAAAAAGAAGCGCCTCATTTTGATGCGCTTGCTTTTAGCGTGCTCCCACCTGGGCTCGAACCAGGGACCCTCAGATTATGAGTCTGATGCTCTAACCGGCTGAGCTATAGGAGCAAAAAAAATCGGTTTCGGGTTGCAAAAATAGAAAAATACCTCATCTTTGCAAAATATAATGAAGGATATTAAAAATATTATTTTTGATTTAGGTGGTGTTATTATTAATTTAGATTTGTCTCTAACCATCTCTAAATTTAATCTTAAAAGTCAAGTTCCATTCGAAAGTATTTACTCACAAGCAAACCAAATAAAACTATTTAATGAATTTGATAAAGGTATAATTACATCTGAGCTATTTTTTAGAGAGTTAAAAATAATAAGTCGATATGAAGGTTCAGATATTGAATTGCTGAATGCTTGGAATGCAATGTTAAAAGATGTGCCAGAAAAGCGCTTAGACATACTGGTAAGGGCTAAACAAAATTACAATACATTTTTATTAAGTAATACCTGCGAACCGCATATAGAAGCATTTGAACAAAAATTATATTTAGAGCATGGTATTAAAAATTTTAATGATTATTTTGATAAAACATATTATTCCTGTCGAATAGGAATGCGAAAACCAGACCGTAATATTTTTGAATTAGTTTTAACTGAAAATGATTTGGACCCTAAAGAAACAGTATTTATTGATGATACCGAGCAACATGTTAAAGGTGCCGGCGAATGCGGCATCAACTCCTATTTATTGCCAAAAAACATGGAATTAATTTCTCTACTTAATGAACTTAATTTGTTATAAAATCTAAAACACAATCAAAAAATTCTTTTGGTTTTTCGGAGTGAACCCAATGACCAGAACCTTTAATAGTAATAAATTTGTGTTTTGGAAAGCGGATAAAATACTGTTCTGAATCGTATTCAGAAATGTAATCAGATAGTTCGCCTTTAATAATTAAAGTGCTTGTTTGGCTTATATAATAAGGTACAGCAGCTCCTATTAATTCATATTTTTGAGTAATTACTTTTAAATTAAAACGCCAAGCTAATTTATTATTTAATGAATCAATCCAATACAAATTTTTTAATAAAAATTGTTTAGTTCCATAGTCCTGAATAAATTCAGTCATGATAAGTTCTGCTTCTTTTCTATTTTTAATTTTTTCAAAGTCGATGGCATTTAAACCTTTTATAACTTGCTGATGACTTGGTTTATAAAATCTATCGGCAATATCTACAATAATAATTTTGGATGCTAGCTTAGGATAAGCCAACTCAAAAAACATTACTGTTTTACCTCCCATGCTATGGCCCATGATAATAGGGTTATGTAAATTGTGTTCTAGAATAAATTCATACAAATCATCTGCCATGACTTTAAAATTCCAATCTGGGCTGTGAGGAGATAATCCATGATTTCTTTGATCAATAGAAAAAACACGAAATCCTTTTTCAGAAAATTGTTTTGCCAATGTATTCCAATTATCACTTTGTCCAAACAAACCGTGTAAAATAATTAAAGATGGCCCTTCTCCTATTTCTCTAAATGCTAGTTTCATTAATAAACTTACTTACTAATCTAAAATTAAACTAATTGTCTTAAATATAATTGAACAGTATTTTCTAATCCAAAATATAAGGAGTCGCTTATTAATGCGTGACCAATAGAAACTTCTGATAAAGATGTTAATTTTTGTTTAAAATATTTAAGATTTTGTAAGTTAAGATCATGTCCAGCATTAACAACTAATTTTAGTTGTTGAGCTAAAATTGAAGCTTTTACATAAGGTAAAACTGCCAATTCTTTATTTATTTCAAACTGGCGAGCATATTCTTCTGTATATAGCTCAATACTATCAGTTCCAGCTAACTCAGCTCCTTCTATCATTGCTAAATCTGCATCTACAAAAATAGATGTTCGAATATTGTGAGATTTAAATAACGCGATGGTATCTTTTAAGTAAGTAGCGTGAGTTAATGTATTCCATCCATGATTACTGGTAATTTGTTGAGAATTATCAGGAACTAAAGTAACCTGATGAGGCTTTACATTTAAAACTAAATCGATAAATTTTTTTTCCTGAGGATTACCTTCTATATTTAATTCGGTTGAGAGACATTTTTTCAATTCATATACATCCTTATATGTAATATGTCGTTCATCTGGCCTTGGGTGAACAGTTATGCCTTGTGCGCCAAAACGTTCGATATCGATAGCCACTTTTAATAGATTAGGAATATTACCACCCCTTGCATTACGAAGGGTAGCTATTTTATTAATATTTACACTTAACTTTGTCATCATTAAAATTCTTTTTTTAAATCTAAGCAAAACTAATTAAATTACTAATTTTGACAAAAGCAAAATGTTAGCAAACGATTTAATAACTGACGAAATTCCGCCACTTAAAATTACCGATACTGTGGCTTTAGCTTTAGATTGGATGGAACAATTTAAAGTTTCTCACTTATCTGTTGTAAATAATAGAGAATTAGTTGGTTTAATTTCTGAAACAGATTTATTAGATTTTGATAATCCGAAAGTGCAAATTAATGAAAGTAAAATTCATATGATGCGGCCTTTAGTTCATCATTATCAACATGCCTATGATGTTGTAAAATTAATGAGCGGACTAAATTTAAGCCTAATTCCAGTTATCGATGAAAAAGAATTATATAAAGGATGTATTTCGCTTAAAGGAATTGTGCAAAATTTAAGTACCATGATTTCTGTTCAAAATCCAGGTGGTGTTATTGTTTTAGAACTTAACCAAAATGATTACTCAGTTACTCAAATTGGCAACATTGTTGAGGGAAATGATGCTAAAATTTTAAGTTTACATGTTTCTTCAAGTCCAGATAGTACAAAAATAGAAGTTACAATAAAAGTAAATCGAGAAAACTTATCGGCGATATTACAAACTTTTAATCGATATAATTATTCGGTAAAAGCCAGCTATCAAAATTTAGATTTTACAAAAGGGATGGACGATAAATTTAATGAATTTTTACACTTTTTAAATATTTAAATATTTATTTTTTCGAAAAATTCTTGAGGTGTTATCGCATTAGTTAAGCTAAAATCGCCAATTCTTGTTCTGTTAAGTTTAGTGATGTGGGCTCCGCTTTTTAAAGCCGTTCCAAAATCTCTCGATATACTTCTTATATAAGTTCCCTTACTACATATAATTCTAAAGTCAACAAAAGGTAAATTAATTTGTGTTAATTCAAACTCTTTAATTTCTATTTCACGCGAATTTATTTCGGTCTCTAACCCTTCCCTAGCAAATTCATAAGCGCGTCTACCGTTTATTTTAATAGCACTATAAATTGGGGGAATTTGTTGCTGAAATCCTAAAAAACTTTTTGCTGTTAAAAATAAAATATCATTTGTAATGTGATTAATTGGGAAGGTTTTATCAACTGGTTTTTCTAAATCAAAACAAGGAGTTGTTGCTCCAATAAAAAAAGTGCCGGTATATTCTTTTTCTAATCCCATTAATTCATTAATAGTTTTTGTTTTTTTTCCTGAGCAAACAATTAATAAACCTGTTGCTAGGGGGTCTAATGTTCCAGCATGACCTACTTTTGGTTTTACTTTTTTTCCATCTAGAATAAGCGAGTAGTGATTTTTTATAGAATGTTTTATTTTATTTACAGCTTGAAAACTGCTCCAAGTGTATGGCTTATTAATTAACAATACTTCGCCATTATAAAAATCGAAAACCATTAAACTAATTTAAATGATAAAAAATAAACCTAAAAAACTTCTTTTGCAACTGCTCGTGTTGCTTCTGAAGCTCCCATTGTATAGTAGTGAAGGCAAGGTACATTTTCTTTTAACAATTCCTTACTTTGTTCAATGCACCATTTGATGCCTACTTCTTTGATTTGTTTATCATCTTTACAGCTTTCTAAGGCTTCATAAAATACTTGAGGAATATCTATATGAAAAATTTTCGGAAGGGTGGTTATTTGTTGTTTAGAGCTTAAAATTTTTAAACCCGGAATAATTGGAACGTTAATGTTATTTTCGCGACATAATCTTACAAATTCGAAATATTTAGAATTATCAAAAAACATTTGTGTTACAATATATTCTGCTCCAGCGTCTACCTTCGCTTTTAAATATTTTAAATCACTAGTTATATTTGGTGCTTCAAAATGTTTTTCAGGATAACAAGATACGCCCACACAAAAATTAGTCGGCGCGGCATCTTTCATTTCACTATCTAAATAAATTGATTTATTCATTTCGACAATTTGTTTAACTAAGTCAATTGCATATGCATGCCCGCCGGGTTCTGGAACAAAAGCTGGTTCAGTTTTAATACTATCACCTCTTAATGCCAAAACATTATCAACACCTAAAAATTGCAAATCAATTAAAGCGTTTTCAGTTTCCTCTTTATTAAAACCACCACAAATTATATGTGGCACTGCTTCAACGTTATACTTATTCATTATGGCCGCACAAATTCCAACTGTTCCTGGCCGTTTGCGAATGCTTACTTTTTCAAGATATCCGCCATCTCTTTTTTTGTAAACATATTCTTCTCGATGATAGGTAACGTCTACAAAAGCCGGTTTAAATTCCATTAATGGGTCAATTCCATCATATATACTTTGAATACTTTTGCCTTTTAATGGTGGCAAAATTTCAATAGAAAATAGCGTTTTTTTACTTTGACTAAGCTTTGTTATCAGTTTCATAATTAATTTACAGAAATAATTTCGATGATTTCGGGCACTGCTCTTCTTACAGTTTCTTCAATACCAGATTTCATTGTCATATGACTCATATTACAGGATTTACAAGCTCCCAATAATTCTATTTTTAATTTTTTATCGGGAGTGATTTCGATAATTTCAACATTCCCTCCATCTGCCTCTAAATAAGGACGAATGGTGTCTAATGCTTGTTCTACTTTATGATACAACGCGTCCATCTCTAAATTTTGATGTAAAGATACAAGTAAAGTATAACTTGACAAAACGGAATTAATCATTTTAATGTATTTTAAGATTAGCATTAATTTGTTTAATATTTAAAATTTGATGTAATTTGTTTTATGAATGAAGATCACTTAATATTTGGCATACGGGCTGTGATTGAAGCTATTGAGGCAGGAAAAGAAATTGAAAAAATTTTTATACAAAAAGGTTTATCAAACGAGCTTTACCATAAATTAAGGCAAGCTTTAAGAGGTGTTACTATTCCAATTCAAATTGTTCCACCCGAAAAACTTAAAAAAATAACCGATAAAAACCATCAAGGTGTTATTGCCTATTTAACTGAAATAAACTATTTTAATACAGAAGAATTATTGTCTATTGTTTATGAAAAAGCAAAAATTCCTTTGATTTTAATATTAGACCGAGTCACAGATGTTCGTAATTTTGGTGCAATTGCAAGAGGAGCGGAATGTGCAGGTGTAGATTTTATAATTATACCCAGCAGAGGTTCTGCCTTAATAAATGGAGATGCTATTAAAACAAGTGCAGGAGCACTTCACCGATTAAAAGTTTGTAGAGAAGATAATTTAAAAAATACAATAGACTTTTTAAAAGAAAGTGGCTTACAAATTATTGCTTGCCACGAAAAAACAGATAACTTTATTTATCATGTCGATTTTAAAAAACCAACTGCAATAATAATGGGAAGCGAGGAAAATGGGATAAGTAATGAGTATGTTAAACGAAGTGATCTTCAGGTGAAAATTCCAATGGTTGGAAAAATCGCTTCGCTTAATGTTTCTGTTGCCGCTGGAGTAATTTTATTTGAAGCAGTAAAACAACGTTTATAACTATTTTTTGTCTTTAAAAACAAATTCTTAAAAATTTTCTTAAACTTTTGTGCGTTTTTATTGGTGACTCTATAAAACCAAAGTGACCATCATTTTCTAAATATAAGATTGTTTTATTTTTAATAAGATTAGATTGTTCGAATAATAATTCTGACGGCAATACATTATCGTGTTCTCCAATTACGGTCATAATAGGATACTGAACAATTCCCAAAATAAGCTCTCTACTTTTTCGGTCTCTCATACCGTAAAGAGCTGCTATCATTCCACGTTGAGCTGTTTTTTTTGCGATTGAGAGAGCAAACTGAATTTCATTTTTTAAATATTTTAAATTTTTGGCAGAAAATAAATTTAAAATCGTGTCTTTAGTATAAATATTTTTATTAGCTCTAATCAACTTAATTGCTCTTAAACGATCAGTCTTTTTTTCAATTGTATCTTCGTAAGCAGAACTGTGAAATAAACATAATCCTTTTAAATTATCAGGAAATAAATCGGCAAATGCCAATCCAACATATCCACCCATACTATGGCCAATTAAAACATATTTTTTTAATTTAAGCGAATCAGTTACTTTTTTTACACATTTTGCCATTAATTCCATACTATGAACATATCCATATGATGGGGTTTGACCATGACCCGGTAAATCGATAGCAATAACGCGATACGTTTTAGATAAATTTTCAATAGTAGCTCGCCATATTTCATAAGATCCTAAAAAACCGTGCAATAAAACTATCGCTCTGCCTTTACCCTTATCATAAAAACAAACGTTTTCGTTTTTAAAAAGTATTGTTTTATGCATACTAAAGAAAGAATTAGTTAGGTTAAATTAAGAAAAAAAGATTAATAAAAACCTAAAATAAATTATTTTTTGATTTCGTTATATCAAATTATTTTAAAATAAACAAAATGATAATTTGGTGAATATGTAATATAAAAATTAAAAAATAATAATTTAAACACTTTAAACACATCATAATAAATAAATAATTTGATTTGAATACCTTTTTTAAGGTATAGTCAATTATAGATAAAACAATTAAATTTATAGCAAATAAAATGAAGACGCAATCCTTAGCAAAATTAAAAAAAGGGCAAAAAGCTGTTATTAAATCTTTTACTAATAAGACTTTAAGTTCAAAATTAATAGAAATGGGTTGTTTACCGGGAGAAACTTTTGTAATTACAAAAATTGCCCCCTTAGGTTCGCCGATTGCAATTTTTATTGCTGGCTATGAGCTAAGTTTAAGAAAAGATGAAGCTGATTCAGTTTTAGTTGAATTAATTTTATAATTTTTGACCAATTTAAAAAATAATCAACTTAAGATTGCACTACTTGGAAATCCTAATTCAGGTAAATCAAGTTTATTTAATTCTCTAACAGGATTAAAACAGAAAACAGGAAATTATGCAGGAGTCACAGTAGACAGATTAGAAGGTGAATTTAGTTTTTCAATTAATAACGAATCGCATACCATTAAAGTTATTGATTTGCCTGGTGCCTATAGTTTGTTTCCAAAATCTAGCGACGAGGAAATTGCATGCAAAACTCTGCTAGATCAAAAAGAAAAGATCGATGTTGTAGTTATTGTTTTAGATGCTACAAGTTTAAAAAGACATCTATTACTCGCCACACAAATTATTGATTTAAAAATCAAAACTGTATTAGCTCTCAATATGATAGACGAAGCTAACAGTCAGGATATAATTATTGATATTCAAGGGCTACAAAATACCCTCGGCATTGATGTAGTGTGTTTAAACTCAAGAAAACAAGAAGGTTTTGATAATCTTAAAAAGGCAATTTTGAATGCAAGAATAAGCTCGAGTATTTTTTATAATATTTCTAATTTTAATAATAATTTTATAAGCTATAAAGAATTTATAATTAGTCATATTTATTCAAAAAAAACAGAAAGTGATATTGAGAATTCAGATAAACTATACCGATTTAATATTATTAATTACCTTGTTGCAAAATTTGTAAAAACACCTATACAACTCTCTCTTAAGGCTATTACATCAAAAATAGATGCCTTTACAACACACCGAGTTTACGGTTATTTGATTTTAATTTTTATACTTTTTCTGGTTTTTCAATTTATATTCTTTATTTCAGAAGCTCCCATGAATTGGATAGAATCTGCATTTTTAGGTTTGGGTGATTTTATTAGCACTCAATTTCCAAAAGGAGCTCTTAATGACTTAGTTGTACATGGAATTATTGCTGGAATTAGTGGTGTTGTAATGTTCGTTCCTCAAATTGCCTTTTTGTTTTTATTTATTGGCTTGCTCGAAGATACCGGCTATATGGCTCGAGCTAGTTTTATTATGGATAAAGTGATGCGCCCTTTTGGTTTGAATGGAAAATCCGTTATTCCATTAATCAGTGGAACAGCTTGTGCAGTGCCTTCAATTTTAGCCACAAGATCAATCAGTAATGTAAAAGAACGATTAATTACAATCTTTATTTTACCACTAGTTAGTTGCTCTGCCCGTTTACCTGTATATACACTTCTAATTGCTGTTTTATATCCAAAAACGTCGTTTCTTGGTTTCTTTAATACTCAAGGTCTTGTTTTACTGTTTCTTTATTTATTGGGTTTTATTGCAACACTTATTTCAGCATTTGTTTTAAAACAAATTATGAAAACAACCGAACCTTCATTTTTCATTATGGAACTTCCTGTTTATAGATGGCCACAATCTAAAAATATTGGTATTCTAGTTTACTCAAAAGTTATTATTTTTATTAAAGAAGCAGGTAAAATAATTTTAGCTATTTCAATTATACTTTGGTTTTTAAGCACACACGGTATAAATAAAGAATATCAAGAATTAGAAATTAAAGAACAAAGTCTAAGCAGTAATTATCAAACTGAAGCAATTAAGAAAGAAATCAAACAAATTAAAACTCAAAAATTAGAGCAGTCTTTTATAGGATATTTAGGCCATTTTATTGAGCCAATTATTAAACCACTCGGATTTGACTGGAAGATTGGAATTTCACTTATTACCTCTTTTGCTGCAAGAGAAGTTTTTGTGGGAACTATGGCAACTATTTATCAATCTGAAGATTCGCAAAATTCTGAAGGAATAAAACAAAAATTATTAAATGAAAAAGACGAGTTTGGCAATCAAAAATATACCCCTGCGGTGTGTTGGTCTCTTTTATTATTTTATGCCTTTGCAATGCAATGTATGAGTACAATGGCAGTTGTAAAACGCGAAACAAAAAGCTGGAAACTGGTTTTTGCACAATTATTATTTATGTCAGTCTTAGCCTATGTTTCGGCTTTTGGAGCATATCAAATTTTATCATAAAAAATTATAAAAATATATAATAGTAAAAATACTGAGAAGATAAATATATCAATTGCACAAAAGAAAATAAAGATATAAGCTCTACTGAAGATTAGTTAAAAAAAATTAATTAAAATATCAATAATATTTATGAGGTTTAAATAAATATAAATAAATTTAAACATACTCTTAAAATGCGTTTAAACATTTTTATTTTTTTTATTATATTATCTTTTAGTAACTGTCAAGAATCAAATAATCAAGCAGATTTAAAAAAAATTGTTGAAGATATAAATAAAAAAAGTCCAAAAATGATTGATTCAGAAACAAAATTTGACGGCCTAGAATTTAATGAACCAAATAAAATTATTTATAAATTTACACTTATAAATTTATCTGTTCAAAATGTTGATACTACAAAATTTAAATTAGCGCTTTGGCCCGGAATTTTGAGTGCAATAAAAATCAGTTCAGAAATGAAAAAATTAAGAAATAATCAAACAAATATCGATTATCTTTATTTGGATAAATATAAAAGACACATTTATACATTTAAAATAAGCCCTAAGGATTATAATTAACTCTAATAAAATTGGAGTTAGAAATTTAGACGACTATAATATAATTTTTGTGTAAATTCAACCTCAAATAATTATCAATGATAAAAATTGCAATCATCGGTAGTGGAAGTTGGGCCACAGCATTAGCTAAATTAACATTAAATAGCACTAACCATATTAATTGGTATATTCGTAAGCAAGAAGATTGCGATTATTTTAAAGAATATAAAAATAATCCACGCTATTTAAGATCAATAGAGTTTAATACCGATTCTATTACTTTTTTTAACTCGATTACTGATTGTATAAGTAATTCAAACCTTATAATTTTAGCTATACCTTCTGCTTTTTTGAACGACTCGTTTAAAGAAATAACCAATGATGATTTGAAAAATAAAACTATTTTTTCAGCTATTAAAGGTATAATACCTGAACATAATTTAATAGTTGGAGAGTATTTGAATAAAATTTATCAAGTACCTTTAGAAAATATTGGAGTTATAACTGGACCCTGCCATGCCGAGGAGGTTGCGCTCGAAAAATTAAGCTACTTGACTATTGCCTCAATTGATACAATTAAAGCAAAAGTATTAAGCGATATACTCAATTGCAGATATTTAAAATCATCAGTTAGTGATGATATTTATGGTACAGAGTATTCAGCCGTAATAAAAAACATTATAGCATTAGCGGGTGGAATTTGTCATGGACTTGGATATGGTGATAATTTTTTAGCTGTATTAGTAAGTAATGCCATTCAAGAAATAAAACGTTTTGTTGATGCTGTTCATCCAATTAATCGAGACATTAATGCTTCGGCTTATTTAGGTGATTTAATTGTTACTTCATATTCACAATTTAGTCGAAATAGGATGTTCGGCAATATGCTAGGAAAAGGTTATAGTATAAAACAAGCCCAACTAGAAATGAATATGATCGCAGAGGGCTATTTCGCTGTAAAATGTGTTTACGAAATAAATAAAAAACTTAAAGTTCATTTACCTATCACAAACGCAGTTTATAACATAATTTATCAAAATAAAGATGTGCGTAAAGAAATTATCAATTTATCAAATTTATTATCTTAACATTTTGAGAAATTTTGCGTTATTTATTTCTATTGTTTTTCATCCATTAATCATGGCCACCTATGGTTGTTTACTATTATTTTTTTGTATCCAAAATACGGTTTATGATTATCTTACTCCTTTAAATACAAAATGGAGAATCTCATTTTTCGTATTTTTTTTTTCAATGATTTTTCCAGCAATATATATTTTTATTTTATATAAGTTAAAGCGCATCCCAAGTATTCACCTTTCTAAACCAAGCGATAGAATCTATCCGTATTTCATAACAGCATTATTTTATTTCGGATTATTTTATTTACTTTTAGATGTAAATATTTGGAATAGTATAAAAATTTTTATTTTAGGAGGTGGAATTGCTATTTTACTAACATCCTTAATTAATTTTAAAACTAAAATAAGCGCTCACATGGTAGGCTTAGGTGGTCTTTTTGGCTTAATTATATCTGTTTCTCAACTTATAAAATTTGATATGATATTATTTTATATTATTATTATTTTAATATCAGGCTTAGTTGGCTCTGCGCGCTTAATATTAAATGAACATAAGCCTTACCAGTTGTACATAGGATTTTTATTAGGATTTATTGTACAAATTAGTTTATTTTTGAGTTTTCAAAAAATAATATTTGCATAAATAAATTATTTTGAATTTAGTTCTCGGTGCAACCGGTATAATTGGAAGTCATGTTGTTTTTAATCTATTACAAAGCAATGAACTCGTTATTGCTGGTAAACAAAAACAAAGCGATATTTTAAAAGTAAAAAAACTTTTTTCATATTATAGCAATAATTATCAAGAACTATTTGATAGAATAAAATGGATAGATATTGATTTACTTGATATTTATTCAATCGAAACTGCTTTAGAAAACGTAAGTTGTATTTATCATTGTGCGGGTATGGTATCTTTTAATAAAAAAGACAAAATAAAACTTTATCAAATAAATGAAATTGGCACAACCAATATTGTTAATGCTTGTTTAAATAAAAATATAAAATCACTCTGTTATGTAAGTTCAATAAGTACTATTAACAATTTAGATTATAAATTGCCATTAAACGAAGATGTTTTTTGGAAAAAATCGGGTAAAGAAAGTGATTACAGTATGAGCAAGTATAATGCTGAACGTGAAGTTTGGCGTGGAATAGAAGAAGGTTTATCTGCAGTTATAGTAAATCCCGGCATTGTCTTATCTCCAGGATTTTGGAATCAAAGTAGTTCAGTTTTATTTAACACATGCTTTAAAGGAAATAAATTTTACACCGATGGGAGTTCTGCATATATTGGCGCCTTTGATTTATCTGCTATTATGATAGAATTGGTTTCCGCTAAAAAATTTGGTTCACGTTACATCATTATCGAAAATAATTACAGCTATCATTTTATTTTAAGCGAAATTCAAAAACAACTAAATAAAACACCCCCATCAATTAAAATATCTAAATTGTTGATGAAATTAGTGAGACTAGCTTCACAAATAGCTTCAATTTTTACGAAAAAACCTCCAATAATTAGTTCCACTATGATTAATTCTGCATTTAATGTTCAAATATTTTCAAATCAAAAAATATTAGCTTTTACAAAAAGACAAATTATGCCTATTAATCAGGTTATTAAAGAAATATGCAAGATTTACTTATCCGAAAAAAATTATTTATAAAATCATGTTTATAATGTTTAATATTGTTTTTTTTTAAAATTTGTTTTATATTAGTGTATTATATTTAATCAATTCATATGCACATTGCGATAGCTGGAAACATTGGGTCAGGAAAAACAACTTTAACATCATTATTAGCTAAACATTATAAATGGCATGCTCATTACGAGGATGCGGATGATAATCCTTATTTAAATGATTTTTATGAAGACATGCAACGTTGGTCATTTAATTTACAAGTGTACTTTTTAAATAATCGTTTTAATCAAATTTTAGATATTAGAAAAGGAAAGCATACCGTTATTCAAGATCGAACAATTTATGAAGACGCTTATATATTTGCACCTAATCTTCATGCAATGGGTCTTATGACATCACGTGATTATGATAATTATTTTTCTTTATTTAAGCTAATGGAAAGTTTAATTAAAGCTCCCGATTTAATTATTTATTTACGCGCAAGTGTTCCCACCTTAGTAAAACAAATTCAAAAGCGTGGTAGAGATTACGAAAATAGCATACGCTTAGATTACTTAAAACGCTTGAACGAACGTTATGAAGGTTGGTTTTCATCATACGAATCAAGTAAAATTTTAGTGATTGATGTAGATGATGTTAACTTTAGCGAAAATAAAGAAGATTTAGGTAAAGTAATTCGTTTAATCGACGCCGAATTAAATGGCCTATTCAAATAATACTTATAAACTTTATTTTTATCATTCAGATTATTTTAAATTCAATTTTTTCGAACAAATATTTCGTTTAAATGAATCCTAAAAAGCCAACAATACTTTTTTTGGCCTCCTGGTACCCAATACCATCTAATCCAAATCATGGAATTTTTATTAAAAATCACGCCCTTGCTCTTAGTCAATATAATCAAGTAATTTTAGTTTATGCTTATTCTAGTTCAGAAAAAAATAAAGATCAAGTTATAAAAAATATAATTAATAAAAATTTTGAAGAGTGGATAATTTCTTACAAAAAAACAATATTTTTTTTTCCAATTATATCTGCACTTATTAAAATAATTAGATTTAAGTCTTCATACAAAAAACTTCTTAATGAATTAATTTTATCAAATTATTCAATTAAAGGAATTCAATTAAATACTATTTTTCCTGCAGCTTTAGTCTTACCATTATTTAGAAAAAAATTTAAGGTGCCTTATACTATTGTTGAGCATTGGAGTGGTTATTTATCTGAAGACGGAAATTACAAAGGCTTTTTATTAAAATATATTACAAAAAAAAATATTTCCTTAGCTGAAAAAATTTTTTATGTTTCTGAAAAACAAAAACTGGCAATGCAAGAAAATGAGTTGATTGGAAATTATAAATTACTTTATAATGTAGTTGACACAAACATTTTTTTTCCAAACACACAATTAAAATCTAAAAAGCCAATGTTATTGCATGTGTCTTCATTGATAGAAAGGGAAAAAAATATTATGGGGATATTGCGTGTTTTAAAAAAATTACAAGGGACTAATCATGAGATTGATTTTTATTTTATTGGCGGAACAAATGAATTAGTAAATTTTTATGTTGATTTTTCAAAAGAATTGGGATTAAACAATATTTATTTTTTGGGAGAAAAAACGCCAATTGAGGTTGCCGATTATATGAAAAGAGCTCATGCCTTAATTTTATTTAGCCATTTTGAAGGAATGCCGGTAGTTGTTCTTGAATCCTTGGCTTCAGGGCTTCCAGTTTTCTCAAGTACCGTGGGGCAACTTCCATATTTGATAAAAGATTCGTTTGGTAAATTAGTTACACCGGGCGATGAAATAAAATTAACTAATCTACTTACAGAATTTTTAAAAGGCCATTTAAATTTTAATACAGATGAAATGGTAGAATTTATTAATAAAAATGCTAGCTATAAAGTAGTTGGTAAATATTTAAACGATTGTTATACTGATTTTGAAGACTCATCAATAAATTGAGTTAGCTCTACAAATTGAGAAACAGATAATTGTTCTGGTCTTTTATCCAATAATGGATTTCGCAAATTATTATTGTTAAATAAACTTCTCACTGAATTTCGAATAGTTTTTCTTCTTTGATTAAAAGCTGTTTTAATTACTTTTTTAAATAAAATCTCATCACAATCTAATTTATTTACATTATTTCGAGTTAAACGAATAACCGCACTTTTTACTTTTGGTGGTGGATTAAAAACATTTTCGTTCACAGTAAATAAATACTCTATATCATAAAAAGCTTGAAGTAGCACACTTAAAATACCATAAACTTTAGTGCCCGGCTTTTCGGCAATACGCATAGCAACTTCCCTTTGAAACATTCCAACAACACAATTAATATGATTTTTATTTTCTAAAACATTAAACATAATTTGACTAGAAATATTATAAGGAAAGTTTCCTATCAGATTATATTTTTCTCCAATAAAAGGTTTAAAATCATATTTTAAAAAATCGGCCATTAAAATTTTACTGCTTTGTTCAGGGTACTTATTTTTTAAAAAATTTACTGATTCAGTATCTAAATCTATGGCTAAAAAATGTACTTGCGAATTAATTAAGAATTGTGTTAAAACACCAGTGCCAGGTCCAACTTCAATTATTGGTGTAACTTTATCAATTTCTAATAAAGAATTTACAATGTTTAATGCAATAGTTTGATCAGTTAAAAAATGTTGGCCTAAATGTTTTTTTGCTCTTACATAATCTTGCATAAAAAAAATTTGTTTTATTTACCACCAAGGGCCATTAAATATACTTTTATCAATTCATCTAAATCACCGTTTAAAACAGCTTCTGCATTTGTTATTTTAAATTCAGTACGGTGATCGTTTACCATTTTATAAGGATGTAAAACATAACTCCGTATTTGCGACCCCCACTCTATTTTCATTTTGCCATCTTCAACTGCCCGTTTACTTTCATTTCTTTTACGTAGTTCTAACTCATATAATTGAGAACGTAACATTTGCATGGCCATAGATCGGTTCCCAAGTTGTGATCGTTCTACCTGACAAACCACAACTATACCTGTTGGTTTATGTGTTAACTGAACCTTACTTTCTACCTTATTTACATTTTGACCCCCTGCACCTCCGCTTCTTGATGTCGAAATTTCGATATCAGCTGGTTTAATATCTATTTCAATGGTATCGTCAACTATTGGGTAAACATAAACTGAAGCAAAACTGGTGTGTCGTTTTGCGTTAGAATCAAAAGGGCTTATTCTTACCAAACGATGAACACCGTTTTCCCCTTTCAAATAGCCGTATGCAAATTGCCCTTCTATTTGAATAGAAATAGATTTTATTCCTGCTACATCGCCAGCATTATAATCTAATTCTTTTACTTTAAAATCGTGCTTTTCAGCCCACATTAAATACATACGCATTAACATACTAGCCCAATCACAACTTTCGGTTCCACCAGCACCAGCATTAATTTGTAATATACAATCCAAACCATCTTCTTCGCTACGAAGCATATTTTTGAATTCTATTTCTTCTAGCTTTTTCAAAGTAAGTTGAAACTCATTTTCAGTTTCTTCTTCGGTTGCATCGCCACTTTTAAAAAATTCGTAAAGTGTATTTAAATCATCTATCTGTTTAGATAATTCATCAAAGGAAAAAGTCCAGCTTTTAATTTGCTTAACTTCGTTTAAAATTTTTTCGGCTTTTTTAGAATCGTGCCAAAAAGATGGATCTAGAGTTTTTTCTTCGAGTAACTCTAAATCATGTTTCTTGCTATCGTAGTCAAAGAAACCCCCTCAACGCGATACTGCGATCATTCAAGTCTTTTAATTGTTCGTTTGTAAACATGGAGATAAAGGTATAAAAAATAAACAAATGACTTTGAATTTTACAAATAAATTTAAAAAATAAATTATTAAATTATTTTTCATTCAACTTGCTTCGTTTTAAGATTTTTATTTTTATATTTTTGTATTATAATGATTCGAAACATTTTTATTCTGATTTTATTTTTATTTTCTAAAGCTAGTATTGGTCAATTATTTGTGGCAAGAGATACCATTTGTGTTATCGAAAATAATTATGTTTTAAAAATGCCATGGGCCAATGGAATTAATTATTCTAATATTTCTAGTACAGATTTAAATTATGATGGTAAAAAAGATTTAGTTGTTTATGATAGATTAAATAATTTTGGCGCTGGAAGGTTTAGATGTTTTATAAATAATGGTTCTTCTGGTCAAACTAAGTATTTATCTGCTCCCGAATTAAGTTACTATTTTCCTCAAGTATATGGCTGGGCTATTTT